>JAAUPF010000297.1 GCA_012034575.1 Richelia sp. CSU_2_1
CAGCACCTGTGCCAGCACCTGCGCCAGCACCTGCGCCAGCACCTGCGCCAGCACCTGCACCTGCGCCTGCGCCAGCACCCTCAGAGAGTACGAGCGGAAGTAGTAGTGGCAGTAGTAACAGTTCCAGCAGTTCTGGTACGATCGCAGACAATGGCGGTGTTACCAACACCAGCAATGCTTCAGCAACTTCCCCCACACCAACACCCACGCCAGCACCTTCAGAAAGTAGCAGCGCGACATCGAATTCGGGGACTGGTGGCGGGGCTAACAGCAGTTCCTCTTCCTATGCAGATAGTAACGGTGCCACCAGCAACAGCACCGCGACAGGCGAGACTAACAGCAATTCCAGTGCCTCTAATTCTTATGCAGATAGTACCGGTACTGGCAGCAGCAGCACCGCAATTTCTGAACCTGCAAGTAACAATGATTCGGCACCAGCAAATGATAATAACAGCGATCGAACTATCGCCCCTCCCAACAACAATGACAACAGCAATTGGGAGCCTTTAATTGCTCCAGAAATCGCCATCACAGAAGATTCTCCTTCTGTATTAACTGTCACCTACGACAGTAATGGTGGCGGACAATGGCGCGGCACCAGCGACAGCGAAGTAATAGCTTGCAGCAGCGGATTCGATATAGTTTTTGCTGGAGATGGTGACGATAAAGCCACGGGAAATAGAGGTAACGACATTCTCGACGGCAGCGATGGCAACGACACTTTGCGCGGTGGCAAAGGTTACGATTTGCTGATTGGCGGTAACGGCGACGATTTTCTGTGCGGCGACTTCGGCGCGGATACCTTAATTGGTGGTAACGGTGCTGATACTTTTGCGCACAGAGTCGAGACAGCCAGCCCTCTAGCCAATCCATTGTTAGCAGATACAATTGTTGATTTCAATGCAACTCAAGGCGATAAAATTGGATTGATTGGAGGATTGTCGGCGACAGATGTAGTGCTGCAAGTATTTGATACCGACGGCAACGGTCAAGCTGACGCTACTTTAATCAAATTTAGTTCCAACAACGGCGATCGCATTTTAGCTGTAGTTTTGGGAACGGTTAATCCTGCAGGAACAACAATTTTGACCGCTGCTGATTTTGTTACTTTACCAAATCAGCTTTGAGTTCGCTTTCCCTCAATTGAGAGTGATGGATAAGTTGGCTATGTCATACCAGTTTAGATTTTAGATTTGCGATGAGATTGTAAAATGGAGATTGTAAAATTGCAAATCTAAAATCTAAAATCTAAAATTGGTTGAGGCAGAAATATGAATGATTTTTCTCAAGCTGCAATTGAGACAGAAGAAATTATTGAATTGCTCAAACAAGAATTGCAATTTAAGCAAACTTGTCAAAGAGTTTTGCAGAAAAAAGTTATTGAAAAAGCGGCAGCGGAACATGAATTAGATGTAACTCCCGAAGAGATTCAAGCAGAGGGCGATCGGCTGCGCCGCGAAAAACGTTTGGAAAAAGCAGCAGCTACAATTGCTTGGCTGGCAGATATGATGATTTCCATAGAAGATTTAGAAGCGGGAATTCGGGATCGGCTGCTGGCTCAAAAACTTGCCCAGCACCTATTTGCCAAGGATGTAGAAAAGGTTTTTGTTCAAAATAAACTGCAATTTGACCAAATCGTTCTTTATCAAATAATTGTTGCCCAGGCAGAACTCGCCCAAGAACTTTACTATCAAATTCAAGAACGTGAAATCAGTTTTTTTGATGCGGCGCACATTTACGATATTGACGAACACCGCCGACAGTTGTGCGGTTGCGAAGGCACGCTTTACCGCTGGAATTTAACACCCGATATAGCGGCGGCTGTGTTTAGCGCTAAGCCGGGAGAGGTAATCCGTCCGATTAAGAGCGATCGGGGATATCATTTGTTCGTTGTAGAAAAATTTATCCCTGCTGAATTAACTCCGGAGAGGTACAGCGAAATTTTGCAAAATATGTTTACTACTTGGCTGTCAAATGAGGTCAACTATTTACTGTATACGGGAGTAGCCAGTGAGTAAACTGTTGAAAGTTGGGAGTTGAAAGTTGCAATTTGGCAGAGTAGAGCGATGTTTTTAAGATGGGGATTTCAACGGAGTCGATCGCACGATCGGCCTGGGGTAGAGGTAGCTAATAATTTTTAATATTTGGTAAAAAAATCTGATTCTTTGGTATAAGCTGTAGGGACACGGCACTGCCGTATCCCTAGAATTATACTTCACATTTCGCGCTGCATCTTTGCGATTTTATTTGCCTTGACTGAGGTTAGATTTGACCGAACTAGCCGCATCATCCGCTGTTTCTCTTATACCCTGGGTAGCATCTTTAGCAATCTCTTTTGCTCCTTTCATGCCTTCGCGAGTGTTTTCTTTGATATTAGCTAGGCCTTTTTTGGTATTTTCGCCAAACTCTTCAGCGTTGCGCTTCGCTGCGCGCGCGTCTTCATTAACCTTATTGCCAATTTGGTTGAGTTTGTCCGGGCCTTCATCGCCTACCCGCCGCAGGTTTTCACCTACATTGCTGCTGGATTTATAATCGATGCGGTGCTGTGCTTGCTCTTTCAAAAGTTGAGCTTTTGCTTCTGCTGTTGTTACCTTTTTATCTCTGGGATCGACATCGCTGTAATCGTTCATTCCGCCCTTGTATTCAGAAGTGACAGCCCTCGAAGGAACTTCTTCTCGAATTTGGTCGGCAGTTGGTGTTTTGCCGGCAGTTTTGTCGGCTATTACATCGGTACGGCTGCAAGCAGTGCTAACTAAAACTAGAATGCCAGCCAAAAACACTGTTAAAATTTGTCCCAACCGTACCTTTTTGACAAAAGCAGTAAGTCTGTTCATAAAAAATGCTCCTTTTTGTTGTAAAATTCTCGCTCGAATGCCTGCCATTTTTTCATTGGCTAGCTTTAGACAATCCGACATTTGAATGCTCTTCAAGCGTACAAATATAAATGCGAGCTGTTCATCTATCTCAAGTTACATTCTTCAAGTTTTGACAGAAGGCAGGCAACAGATAAGGAGAAAAAGATGTTATGGGTGTGTAAGTGCCGATCGATCTAGCAGTGACGGTTTTATACATATAAAATGCTCAATCAATCTAGAGGCGATCGAAGATCCTGCTGCCTGTATTGCTCAAAAAACCTTCCGATCGTCAACCGGAAGGTAGGGGGTGTATCATCTCAAGTACAACAAGGTCTTTGGTTGCTATTCTCACTGCTTGCAGCCCTAGAAATCATCTGTCCAATGATAGAAAATAGCTGCACCGTTTCTATGTCTTTAGTGCGATCCAGGCGCAGCTACGAACTTGGTTTTTTACTAAAATATACGGGTTTCAAACCTTAAATTTTGGTTAAAAAGAGCGGTTCCTTCAGTCAAGATTGCGAATCGTGTCGGGTCGATCGAGGCGCAATCAGTAAAGTTAGCAGTGCGGACTTTATTCCGCACTACCCACAATTTCGATCGCTGTTAATCGATCGAACGCGATCTAAGTCATGCGTGTTTAATTGCTGTTTTGAGACTTTGACAGAAGAGATCGATCGATTCTAAACCTTGTTCTGGAGTGCCTTCAGCTAATCGCTTGACAAAAGCACTGCCAACAATTGCGGCATCTGCACCCCATTCTTTTACTTGGCGGGCGTGCTCCGGTGTGGAGATGCCAAATCCCACGCCAACGGGTTTGTCGGTGACGCTGCGGAGCTCTTGCAATAATTCTTGCACTCGCATTCCCAAGCCTTCGCGCATTCCCGTGACACCAGTAACGCTGACTAAATAAATAAATCCTTGAGATTGGCGGGCGATGGCTTCTATGCGGCTTTTCGGGCTGGTGGGAGCCACTAATAATGTAAGTTCAATGCCTAGTTTCTGGGCAGGTTCTAACAGATTGTCAGCTTCTTCTAAGGGCAAATCCGGTACCACTAATCCCTGAACTCCAGCACTTTTAATTTGATGCAAAAAAGTGTCAATGCCTCGGTGCAAAATCGGGTTGTAGTAAGTGAAAAGAATGATGGGCGATCGCAACTTCGGACTGACATTTGCTACCATTTCCAGCACGGAATCAAAGCGAGTTCCCCGCTGCAAGGCGCGAGTAGCGGCGGCTTGAATTACTGGTCCGTCAGCTAGCGGATCGGAGTAGGGAACGCCGAGTTCGATCGCATCTGCACCGGCGCGATCGAGGATTTGCAGGGCTTTCGCTGTGGTTTCTAAATCCGGATCGCCAGCAGTAATAAAAGGAATTAACGCGCATTCACCGTTTTTGCGCAAAGTTTCAAAGCAGTTAGATACAGTCATTATTCATTAGTCAGTAGTTAGTAGTCAGCAGTCATCAGTCATCAGTTATTAGCTATTAATTGCCGATCGCACTTTGCTCGGGTTTTTTGCGATTAATAACTAATCTGTGCGCAGTGCGCACCCTACATAATACAGAAAGGTGCGCAGTGCGCACCCTACATAAACTGATGTCAACTGTCAAAGGAAGAGCGAAAAGAAGGAGAGTGGGGAGAGAAAATAGCCAATTCCCAATTACCAATTCCCTCCGCTACGCTGCGCCCATTACCCAACTGTCAACTGTCAACTGTCAACTGTCAACTGTCAACTGTCAACTGTCAACTGTCAACTGATTGACTTTTTTCCTGCTCGATTTCAGCTTGAATTTTCGCCAATTCTTCGGGGGTGAGTTCTTCCAGTCGCTTCTGCAAAACAGCATTTTCGTAGTCTTTCAGTTGCTGGCTGTAAGTCATGTTTTGAGTAACTGCACGAAATAAATAAGTCAGCACCCAGCCAATTAAGCCGCCGACCAAAAATACTTGACTCCAAATACCAGCACTCATGCTGTCGAGGCCGACAACTTGCAGCAACAAGTAGATGATGCCGCCGGCAGCAAAAATGCCGATGCTAATTCCGATTACGTCAATGCGTCGCATTCTAGGCTTCTATTTGTCGCCGTTTGGGGCGAAAATTTAATAAGGGAGCTAACAGGAACATTCCTGGGAAGAAGAAGAACATCAAGAAGTACATAAAGCCCCGCTCGAAAGAGCTAGCAACGTACCAGCGGCTGTTGAGGTAGGCATAGGTGGCGACAGGCACTACCAGGAGGTAGGTTCCAGCGAGGACGGCGTACAGCAGTAGGGTAATCATGGGTTTTTTTCGGCGGATATTAACACGCTGTAAGGGCGATCGGGTTCGTTCCCCCACTGAAGAATTATTGTAACGCTTGAGAGGGTACAGCGCTGCTTTTGAAAAATTTTTGGCTTGGGGGGTTGCTTAAATTTGATTTAACCTGTAAGATTGAGAGCTGTGCTTGGCGGTAGTACACAACTGCCATCAAGATTACAGATCGACAGGGGGCGTGGCGGAATGGTAGACGCTACGGACTTAGTGAAAATTGAGCATCCGAGCCGAAATGCTCGGCATGAATGGAGTCAAAATCGGTGAAAGCTTTAAACTGCCAACGCCGAGCTAAGCTCTGAGTTTTAGTTGTTTTGTGTACTTTGACTGGATATTTTCATAGAATATTTTGGCAAAATATGCGGGCATCGAGATCTTGAGAGAAAGTGTAGAGACTAGATGGCTCCTACCTGACTGATACGCAAGTTGTATTAACGAGTTGTATTAAAAGGTAAAGGCATAGTCCAGACTACAAACATACGTTTAGCGTTAAAAAATTAAGGCGTTGAACGTGCGGTAGTGAAAACTATAGTAGTAAGAAAATCCGTTGACCCGAAACGGTCGTGTGGGTTCAAGTCCCTCCGCCCCCATCTTTTCCCTCCTTTGCGAGCTAATAGTTTCAGGCTAGTAGTTTCAAAATTTTGACCCACCCCAGCC
>JAAUPF010000298.1 GCA_012034575.1 Richelia sp. CSU_2_1
GAGAGAGAGAGAAGAAGGAAGAAGGAAGAATGAAGAAGGAAGAATGAAGGAGGAAGAAGGATGAGGGAAGAAGGAAGGAGGAAGAAGGATGAGGGAAGAAGGAAGGAGGAAGAAGGATGAGGGAATGGACTTCCAGTCTAAAACCTAAAATCTAAAACCTAAAACCTAAAACCTAAAACCTAAAACCTAAAACCTAAAACCTAAATCGGGAAAGAGGAAAGAGGCTTTTTAGTTGAATTTTACAAAATTAACTCTTTGGGTTTTTCAATTGTTACTAAATCTAAGGGCGGGCGGACAAATTCGCGTACTAGGTTCCAGAAATGGGCGATCGGGGGAATTTGCATTCGATCGACAGTTGTCACCAACACGACTTCGCGAGTCCAATTTCCAGAAGCCGCACTGCTGGCAATTTCCGAAACCTTGGAATTCGATCGATTGTTTTCGATCGGGCGGATGGCTAAAGTGCGATCGCCTCGGGCCTCCATCAAAGCCGAATGAGGCAGTAAAGCAATCAATTGCCCCTGTCGCACCACTCCGCGGAAAGCATCGAGAGTGTTCAACTCCAAAACAGCTTGCAGTTTAGCACCCATGCGTCCGAATTGTTCTTGTACCATCCGCTGCATTCCGTAGCCATCCTTAAATACCACCTGCGGGAAAGCAATCAATTGAGCCCAAGGGACTCGATCGTACTCAGTCAGGGGGTGATTTGCCGCCATTAACACCTCGATCGGTTCGCTGTACAGTACCTCAACCAACATTTCCGGTGCTTGAGTAAAATAGCGGTTGTTCATCACCACCGCCACATCTACCAAACCATCTTTAAGCACTTTCAGCGCGCGATCGCTTCCCAGGGCGGTGACGCGCAACTGTACCTCAGGATAGTCCCGGCAAAACCTTTGCAGCACCGGTGGCAAATAAGCCGCGCACACAGAGTGAATCGCTGCCACGCACAGTTCCGGCTGCTTTCCCGCCAGCAAATCCGACAATTCCTCCGCTGCATTGTGCCAAGTTTGACAGATTTTGCGAGCGTGGGGCAGCAGGCGCTCGCCCCCCAAAGTCAGCTTGGCTTGGGCGGTGCGGTGAAACAGCGACAGGCCAAGTTCAGCTTCTAGTCCCTGCACTTGGCGGCTGATTGTTGATTGGGTAACGCCACACTTCCCAGCCGCTTGCTGAAAGCTGCCGGTTTCAGCAACAGAAAGAAATGCTTGAAGCTGCTCTAGGCGCATGGGGGTTAAACAGTTTTGAGTTTTGAGTTGGCAGTTGTCAGTTGTCAGTTGTCAGAGAGTGCGTGAGTTTTGAGTTGGTAGGGGCACTGCCCCGTGTCCGCCCCTATAATTTTGAGTTGACAGTTGACGTGCATGACCGTTGACGTGCGTGACTGTTGACGTGCATGACCGTTGGTAGCTGGGAATTGGTAATTGGTAATTGTTCCCCTCCACTGTCTCTTCCTTCTTCCTTCTTCCCTCTTCCTTCTTCCTTCAAGTGACATTAACTTATTTGCTAGCAGAATTTAGTAGACTTTGATACAGGTACGCCTTAGTTCTAACTCAACGCCGATCGCAGTCAGGGGATTAGCAAATACACTAGAAATTAGCCGATCGACCGCAAAGACGCAAGTCTTTTGAAGGCTGAAGGATGAATTTTTGATTTTACTTTCTACGCTGTACCTTTTTACCTCCGTCAGAGTTCTTGCAGAGTTCTTGCCAGTCAGAGGTTTTTCGATCGGGCGATCGCGGTGTCCAAAGCGAATTGCTGGAATTTTTCAACATTATGTCATTTAACCACAATTTTATTCCCTTAGGTGGATGTTGCCAGTGGCAATCGCAGCTATGCAATCTGCACGCGGTCAGCAATTTGTTAATTGCTTTCGCCTATTACTCAATTCCAGCTTGCTTAATTTACTGCGCCCGCCAGCAGGCAAACCCGCCTTTTAACAAAAGCTTTGTGCTTTTGGGAGCCTGCTTTTTCGGCGGCGGGACTACGCACTTGATGGCTGTTTGGACGCCCCCGCCTGCGAACTATTTGTCCTGGGGTTCGATCGAGGTAGTAACGGCGGCAATTTCTGTCTGGGCGGCGGCAAAGTTTGTACCGTTAATTCCTAATTTTTTAGCTCGCTCCGCCACCGAGAAAATAGCCAAAAATGCTGTTGTCTCGCATAAAGTCAATGCGGCTGATAATGTACAAAAAGCGGACGATCGACTGCTGGAAAATCCCACTATTTCAAGTCAAACAGAACTCTTAGAAATTCGAGATCGATTAGTCGGAGAAATTGCGCGCTGCCAGCAAATAGAAGAGCAACTGCAGCAGGCAAATTCAAGATTTCACCAGTTAGTAACATCCAGTCCGATCGGCATCGGTTGTTGTGACGGCGGCGGCAAAATTACTGAAGCAAACAGCGCCCTGCTCGATATAATTGGATACACTCAAGAAGATTTGCGATCGGGCAAGCTCGACTGGCAAGCGATCGCACAGCCAACACCAGCAAATACCGACGATCGGCCCGATCGCGAACAAGAGAAAAATGGGGAAAATTGCGAAAATCTTGCTGCTTCTTCCCTTCTTCCTTCTTCCTTCTTCCTTCTTCCTTCTTCCTTCCTTCCTTCTTCCTTCAGCAATCTCCGAGAAACAGAACTGATCCGCAAAGACGGCAGCCGAATTCTAACTGCGATCGGCCTAGCAATCTCAGACAATCCCAACAGCGACACGTTTTTCGTCCTAGATCTCACCGATCGAAAAAAGGTCGAAACAGCCCTCCAAGAAAGCGAAGCCCGCTTCAGAGCTTTTCAAGAGCTATCTCTAGACGGATTTAACGTGCTGCGCAGCATCCGCGACAGCAGCGGCAAAATAGTAGATTTTGCCTGGGAATACGTCAATCCCGCAGCAGCGAAAATTCAGGGCCGCAGCCCAGCAGAATTAGTTGGCAAGCGCCTGCTGGAAGTATTTCCCGGCCATACAAACAGCGGTTTGTTCGACAGTTACGTGCGAGTAGCAGAAACAGGAATTCCCCACGATCTAGAAATTTCCTACAACAGCGAAGGCATTGTCGGTTGGTTTCGGAATATGACAGTTAAACTCGGCGACGGCATCGCGATTTCCTTCAGCGATATTAGCGATCGCAAGCACACAGAAAAATCCCTGCGGGGCGCGCTGCAAAAACTCAATTCGCACTTCGAGAACTCGCCCCTAGCAACGATCGAATGGGATGAAAACTTGCGCTGCAGCAGGTGGTCGCCCGCAGCCGAAAAAATTTTTGGGTGGCAAGCAGCAGAAGTTTTAGGCTTGCATTTTAGCGAGTGGAACTCAATCTATCCCGACGATATGGCAGCTTTCAACGCGGGAATTTCTCACTTAAAAACCGGGAAAGAACGGTGCAACATACTGCGCTGCCGCAACGAGCGCAAAGGCGGTCCGATCGTGCGCTGCGAGTGGTACAACTCAGCTTTTTACAGCGAATCGGGACAGTTAATATCGGTGCTGTCTCTAGTTTTAGACGTAACCGAACGCTTTAACTTTTTGGAAGTTTTGCGGCAGTCAGAAGAACGATTTCGGATTGCAGCAGAAAGTGCCAGCGATTTGATTTACGAATGGGATATCAACACTGGCATCATGTTGTGGTTCGGCCGCCCCGACGAACATTTAGGGTACGAAAGAGGAGAATTCCCCAGAACCAGACAAGCTTGGCACGATATTTTGCATCCAGAAGACCGCGCCAGAGTTGCTGCTGCCGTCGAGGCGTATTTACAAAACAGTTCAGACGCCCCATTTTTGCAAGAGTACCGCGTTTTGTGCCGGCACGGGGAAGTGCTGCACTGGATCGATCGGGGCAAAGCAGTCCGCGACAGTCTCGGCAATCCCTGCAAATGGATCGGCGCGATCGGGGACATCACCGCCCGCAAACAAGCCGAATTCCAGCGAAATCTCGCCCTAGTGCGGGAACAAGCTGCCCGCCACCAAGCCCAAGCCAGCGAACAGCTTTATCGCGTCCTCGCTGAAACCATCCCCCAGATAGTTTGGACTGCTTTGCCCGACGGCGGCGTAGACTACTTCAACCAGCGCTGGTTTGAATATACCGGCCTGACGCTGGCAGAAACTCAGGGTTGGGGGTGGCAGCCGGTACTGCATCCAGACGACGTTCAGAACTGCCTGGAACGCTGGAATAACTCGGTGCAAACGGGGGGGATTTACGAGGTCGAATACCGCTTTAAACGCGGTGTTGACGGGGCTTACCGCTGGCATTTGGGGCGGGCTTTGCCGGTGCGGGATGCGACAGGGAAAATTATTAAGTGGTTCGGGACCTGTACGGATATTGACGATCGCCACCGGGAAGCCCAAACAGCGGATTTCCGGGCTAGATCGCTGGCTTTGCTGTCTTCTTCATCCCTGGACTTGGAGGCCGCCCTGCAAGGTTTGGCAGATTTAGCCGTACCGGGGCTGGCGGATTGGTGTTGCGTGCACTTGTTGCGCGGTGATGGTTCGATCGTGTTGCAAGCTGTCGCCCACTCAGATCCGCAGAAAGTTGCTCTGTTGTGGCAAATCGATCGGCGCGCGCCCGTTGACCCCCAGGGGCGTCACGGCGTGGCAAAAGTGCTGCGTGCGGGGAAATCGAAAGTGTATGCAAATATACCCGACTCTGTACTCTCAACCGTTGTCCCGGATGCCGAGTTGCGGTCAATGCTGCGGGAGGAGGGTTCGCTGTCGGCTATGTGCGTGCCGCTGATTGCTCGCGGGCGGACTCTGGGAGCGATTTCGCTGCTGTGCGGGGATGGCGGTAGGGGCTTCGGGGCTGCGGATTTGGCGGTGGTGGAGGATTTGGCGCGGGATGCGGCGGTGGCGATCGACAATGCGCGGCTTTACCGGGAGGCCCAAGAGGCGAATCGGATGAAGGATGAGTTTTTGAGAACGCTGTCTCACGAGTTGCGGACGCCTATGAACTCGATTTTGGGCTGGGCGCAGATGTTGCGCCAGCGCAAGTTGAGTTCCGAAAAGATGGCTGTGGGCTTGGAGACGATCGAACGCAACTCCCGCTTGCTGACTCAGACGATCGACGATTTGCTGGAGGTTTCGCGGATTGTCAGCGGCAATGTTTGTCTGAGGCGGCGGCCGGTGGATTTGGTGCGGGCGATCGAAGCTGCTGCGGCTGCGGTGCGCGCCGATGCTGAAGCGAAGGGGATTGAATTGGCGATCGTGATTGGCGAAGGGATTAGGCCGGTCAGCGGCGATGCGGCGCGCTTGCAGCAGGTATTGTGGAATTTACTGAACAATGCGATTAAGTTTACACCTGCAGGAGGTCGCGTAGAAATCCGACTTTCGGAGGTTTCGGGGCAAAGAGGAGGGGGGAATAATGCTGCGGTGGATTTTGTAGCAATTGCGGTCAGCGATACGGGAATTGGCATCAGCGAGGAGTTTTTGCCCTTTGTGTTCGATCGCTTCCGCCAAGCGGACAGCACTTCTAGGAGATATTACGGAGGTTTGGGATTGGGACTGGCGATCGTCCGACATTTGGTGGAACTGCACGGCGGCACAGTCTGGGCCGAAAGTCCGGGGGAAGGGCTCGGCTCAACTTTCGGAGTGCGACTGCCTTCAGGGGGCGACAACGCGGCTAAAGCGGTTGCTCCATCAGCTTTCTAGCTCTTAGCCCCCTCCGGTAAAATGACTGCTTATTACGAACTAAACTCATCATAGACTCTACCCACTCCCAACAGCAG
>JAAUPF010000299.1 GCA_012034575.1 Richelia sp. CSU_2_1
ATCGCAATTTTCAAGAAGCCTTGGCAAAAGTGTTGAGATTGGAAACAGAGTTGGGAGAAACTCAGGTACAGTTAGCCGGCAAAGAATCGCAATTTCAAGAAGCTTTGGCAAAACTGCTCGAATTGGAAGCAGCATTGGGGGAAACTCAAATCCGGCTAGATGGTAAAGAATCGCAATTTCAAAAAGCTCTGCAAAAAGTGCTGGAATTGGAAGTAGAACTCGGTGAAAATCAGGTAAAAATTGAAGAAAAAGAATTTAGATTGCAAGAAAAGGCAGCCTTGTGGCGGCAACAGAAAGACGAGACCGATCGAGTTGAAGAAAGACTGAGAGAAACGATCGTAAATTTAGAGCGATCGCGCCAAGAAACAGAAATAGCTCGCGCCGAAATCGCAGCAATTAAAGCTACTGTTTTCTGGAAAAATAAGGAAAAATTGTTAAGCTTCCAACGGTGGCTGCGCGAACTATTGCCAAGATTTATTTTCTCCTTAGACTCGCCTACTAATTGGCAAATTTACGAGCCTAACTTAGTAATTGCTGGCTGGGCATTTCACAGTCGCTTCAGCATTCAAGCAGTACGCGCTACAATTGATAGCCAGAGTTTTGTAGGGATTTGCGGTCTAGAAAGAACCGATGTAGCCCGAGCGCACTCTAATATTATTGGCGCTAAAAAATCTGGTTTTAAAATTGAATTAGCAGCGCCGCCAGGACAGCATGAAGTTCTGCTGGAAGTGCAAGATAGTAAAGGTAAATGGCATCTTTTGGCTGCTTATCCCCTGTCAGTTTCGACAATTCAAGCATCCTTTGACGCACCGGCAGTTTGGGAACAGCGGCAAGGTCAAATTTTGTTTGCAGGTTGGTGCTGCCACCACGATCGCAGAATTGCTAAACTAACTTTTTTATGCGGGGAAACTTCTATAGAATGCGCTTACGGTTTGCGCCGCCAAGATGTGGGCGAAGTGTTTCCCGACTGGGTTAACAGTTCCGAAAGCGGGTTTGAAGTTCTTGTCGATTTGCCGCCGGGAGAATGGCCGGTTTCCCTGCAAGCTGAGTTAGAAAATGGAGAGGTTTTGTCGTTTCAAGCGCCGAAAAAGTTGGCGGTACGCGCTTACGATATCTGGCAAAGAAGTGCGGATAAATTTGAGGAATTGTCGAAATTTATCACGGCAATCCGCCAGCGGGCAAAGGAAAGAAAACAGCGTCTGGGCAGAATCGTGCCGATGCCTTGGGAAATAGCTGCAGTAATCCGCCAGTTTTTCAGGATTTACCAGCAGCAAAAACTGTTAACTTCACCCGATGAATTGCTGCCACCTCGCGGTTTTTCAGTGCCACAACCGATCGATCGATATGATGCTTGGCTGCGGGTGAATCAATGGAACGATCGCGCGCGCAATTACTTGATTTCTCGGCTAGAATCTTGTCGGGAACCGCTGCCAAAAATCTCGGTGGTAATGCCAGTTTACAACCCGCAGGTAGAGTTTTTGTCAAGCGCGATCGACAGCGTTATCCAACAAGTTTATCAGAATTGGGAACTTTGTATCGCGGACGATCGTAGTACCGATCCGACTGTTGCCGAAACTTTGCAAAAATGGGCGGCAGCAGACAGCCGCATCCTCTTAAAATTCCGCGAAGCAAATGGAAATATCAGCGCCGCCACCAACAGCGCCGCCGAACTCGCAACCGGCGATATTATCTTATTTTTAGACAACGACGACGAATTAACTCCCGACGCATTGGGAGAAGTTGCGCTGCATTTTGCATTGAATCCCGAAACTGATTTTCTCTACTCAGACGACGACAAAATAGATACTCAAAAGCGCAGGTTTGCCCCGCAATTTAAACCGCAGTGGTCGCCGGAATTGCTGCTTTCCTATATGTATCTCGGTCATTTATGCGCCGTCAGAAGAGATATTTTTGAGCGCGTCGGTGGGCTGCGAATCGGTTTTGAAGGTTCGCAAGATTACGATTTTGCTTTGAGGGCAACCGAAATTTCTCGGCGCGTCGCCCACTTGCCCTTAGTGCTGTATCACTGGCGCACTGCACCCGGTTCTACAGCAGTATCCGGCGCTGCTAAACCTGCTAGTTTTGCAGCCGGACAAAAAGCAATTCAAGAGGCATTAAACCGCCGTCAAATTAAGGGAAATGTCGCGCAACCAAAATGGGCGATCGAAGAAAATTTGGGCATATTTGCTCAAGATTTCCCCGACAGCGGGCCGTCAGTGACAATTATCATTCCTACTAAGAATCAAGTCAAGTTATTGAAAGCTTGTTTGGAATCTTTAGAAAATACAACTTACAAAAACTTTCAAATTACTGTCATCGACAACGAAAGCGACGATCCGAAAACTTTGGAATATTTGCAGCAAGTAAATTGCCGAGTTTTGCAGATCGAAAATAAGAGAGGTCGATTTAGTTTTGCCGCCATTAACAACCGCGCCGCCGAACAAAGTGACAGCGAATATGTTTTGTTTTTGAACAACGATACAGAAGTTATTAACCCGCGCTGGCTGAGTCAAATGGTGGGATACGCTCAAATTTCCGGCGTTGGCGCTGTGGGCGCGAGGCTGCTGTATCCCGACGGCAGAATTCAGCACGCGGGAGTGATTCACGGGCTGCATCACGGTTTAGCCGGTCACGCTTTTAAGCTGATGAATAAAGAAAATCGCGGCTATCTTTCGCAGGCGATGGTAACTCGAAATTATTCGGCAGTTACTGCGGCTTGCCTGCTAACTCCGCGCCAATTGTTTTTAGAATTGGGCGGTTTTGACGAGCAAAATTTTGCTGTTGCTTACAACGATGCAGATTACGGATATCGACTTTTAGCAAGAGGTTATCGCTGCGTTTACTGTCCCGATGCGGAATTGCTACATAAAGAAGGAACTTCTAGAGGTTTTAGCGACAATCCGCGAGAAGTGGCGGCGTTTCGCCGGATGTATGCGGGAAAAAATGACAGTTTTTACAGCCCTCATTTGTCTTTGGAAGATGAGTATTTTCGCATTCAGCCGAGGCGATTTTTCTTGAAGGAAGAGGGAAGAAGGAAGAGGGAAGAAGGAAGAGGGAAGAGGGAAGAGGGAATTTCGGCGGTGGATTTTGGACTCGATGTAGTGGATGTAATTGGAGTTAGTCATGAGGAAGAATTAAAAGTTGCTGATGTTGGTGTATTGGAAGTTGCAAATACTTCTATTTATCCGGTGAGGGTTTTGATGTGCAGCAATTCGCTGGATTTTACTGGCGCGCCGTTACATCAGTATGAAATAGCGGTAAAATTAGCCGCTGAAGGTGTTGTAAAACCGATCGTACTTTGCTTTTCCGACGGGCCATTGCGCCAAATTTACGAACAGCAGGGAATTGAGGTAATTATTCGCAACAGTCCTCTCGAACACATCTACCAACGCGATGCTTACGATGCAGCAATCGATGGTTTTAGTGAGGAAATCAGCCAACTGAAAGTAGATGTTATTTATGCCAATACTTTAGAAAACTTTTTTGTAGTTGACGCGGCGCAGAAAAGTGGAATTCCGACAGTATGGAACGTTCACGAAAGCGAACCCTGGCAAACTTATTTTAACCGGTTTGGATCGGAGATTGCGGCGCGGGCTTTGGAATGTTTTCGCTTTTCTTACAAGGTGATTTTTGTGGCGGATGCGACGCGGGATAGATATTTGCCTCTCAACAGCCACCACAATTTTATAGCGATTCATAACGGTTTGGATTTGAGCAAGTTGGATAGTTCGGAAAATCGCGAATCGGCGAGGAAAAGTTTGGATGTTGGTGATGAAGATGTGGCGATTTTGCTGTTGGGGACTGTATGCGAAAGAAAAGGACAGCACGATTTAGTCAAGGCACTTTCGCTGTTGCCGGAAACATGGCACAATAGAATTAAGTGTTTTATTGTGGGCGATCGACCGAGTATTTACAGCAATCAATTAGCCGAGCTGGTGAATGAATTGCCGATCGAATTGCAGCCAAGAGTGACGGTAGTTGCGGAAACACCGGAGACGGCAAAGTATTACAAAGCAGCAGATATTTTTGTTTGCACTTCTCGCGTCGAAAGTTTTCCGAGAGTGATTTTGGAGGCGATGGCTTCCAATTTGCCAATTGTCACGACGCCTGTTTTTGGAATTAAAGAACAGGTGAGACAGGGTATTAATGGTTTATTTTACACCCCCGATCGCCCGGAAGAGTTAGCTACGGCATTGAATAGTTTGTTGGATGATGAATCTTTGCGGCAGCAGCTAGCAGAAAATGCTAAATACGTTCTCGATTCGCTAAATACTTTTGAGGAGATGACTCAAGCTTATGCAGATATTTTTTGCGAAGCCTATTTCAGTTGACAGTTGACAGTTGAGAGTTGATAGTTGACAGTTGACAGTTGAGAGTTGATAGTTGAGAGTTGACAGTCGGCAGTTGACAGTTGACAGTTGACAGTTGACAGTTGACAGTTGTCATCAGTTATATAATGTTTGGTAAATAGCCCATAATTTCTGTAGGGGCGGGTTCACCAACCATTTATAATAAAAATCGACCATCTCAAAAACCCGCCCCCACCCCACGACAAATCCCCATCTACCTCTTTTCCCATTTGTAAGTTTCAAAGCCCTTGGCAAACCCACCCCTGCAGGTTATTGATATTGGTGTAAACTCTCAGCACTACAAACCAAACTGCAAATTAATTGGGGAACATATTTTAAATTGTGCCATCAATGTTATAAAATAAACAAAAATGAAACATGAAAAAATGACAGCCGATCGCCCGAAAGTAGATTATGAAACAGCGTGGGACAGTTACGCCAAACAGTGGCAGCAAACCAATTCCCAACTCGCCCACATCGGCGATGAATGGATCGGCAAAGCAGCAGGTGCCGCCAACTCTCTAACCGAATACGAAACGCTAATCGAACAGCAATTTATCGCACCTTACATCCAACAAGAACATACCGTTTTAGAAATCGGTATCGGCGGCGGAAAAACAGGTGCTTTGCTGCTAAAATATTGCGATCGACTGATTTGTGCTGACATTTCCAGTCAAATGCTGCAAGCCACCCGAGATCGTTTGGGGGTCGATCGAGTTGCCTATGTCAAACTTGACGGTTTAACATTAGATAGCATCGCCCCAAATTCTGCCGATGTCTGCTTTTGTTACGATACAATGGTACACGTAGAGCCAGTAGATATATTCAACTATCTAACTCGAATTCCGAAACTGCTGCGGGGCGATCGACTTTGCGTTTTTCACCACTCCAATATCCTCAGCGAATTGGGCTGGCAAAAATTCGCCAGCGAATGGGATAAAAACTTGCTAGCAGGCCGAGATGGCACCGCATTTTCAGTTATGACAGACACAATTATGGAAAAATTTCTCACTCATTTAAACTATGAAATACTCCTGAAAAACACAACTTCCGTCCCGCGAGATTGCGTCTGGATATGCAAAGCCCCATCAAACAGTTGACAGTTGACAGTTGACAGTTGACAGTTATTCTTCCTTCCTTCTTTCTGGCTTCTTCCTTCTTTCCTTCTTTCTGTCTGCCTTCTGCCTTCTGCCTTCTTCCTTCTGCCTTCTGCCTTCTGCCTTCTGCCTTCTGCCTTCTGCTATACTACTCCCGAAAGCTTTCCAGCGATGCCAAAAGCCCTGGCAATCCCCTCAACGTTGCCTTTACCAAAGCTTCA
>JAAUPF010000300.1 GCA_012034575.1 Richelia sp. CSU_2_1
AAGCGCAATTGCAATACCTTTTGTACTGGTAGTTGTTTTGAGCGAATAGAGGTGCTTTGATAACACCTTCCTTGAGTTTTCGGACTCATTCAAGAATCCCCGTGGCTTCAGTCCTGGGGAGTATCAATGGGGAATGCTTGGATGATGATATTCAACCAAGCATTCACATCTGCATCAATCCAGAATAATCTTAAATCAGATTATCCCTAAATATGCTAATGAAAATAACCGATCGCAGGGAAGTATGTCAGGATCAAAAATTAACCCCGGCTGCCTATTTTCTCTTCGTATAACCCGACAATCCGATCGATGACTTCAGCAATCGTGAGACCGTCTGTTTGAATTTCTACAGCATCGGCGGCTTTGCGCAAAGGTGCAACCTCGCGGGTGCTGTCCTTTTCGTCCCGCAGGGCGATATCTCGTTCCAACTCTGCCAAACCAATGTCGGCCCGACCAGTGTTTTTAAGTTCTAGCTGCCGCCTGCGCGATCGCTCTTTTACCGAAGCTGTCAAAAAAATCTTCAGTTCCGCATCTGGAAACACGTTAGTACCAATATCGCGACCTTCTGCAATAATGCCGCCTGTGATGCCACAACGCTGCTGCTGTAAGACTAGAAACTGCCGCACGGCGGGCTGAGCCGCAATCTCCGAGACGCGGGCTGTCACTTCTAAACTGCGAATTGCCTCGGTCACGTCTTCGCCGTTAATTTTAATCGTAAAAGATGAAGGATCGAGGTTGTATTCCAAATAACTCAAATTGACTAATTCGGCGATCGCGGGTGCGTCGGACATCGGCGTACCTGTTTTCATTGCTAGCCATGTCAGTGCCCGATACATCGCGCCCGTATCCAGATAAAACAAACCCAGCGCCCCGGCTGCTTGCCGAGTTACTGTCGATTTTCCTGCTCCCGCCGGGCCGTCGATCGCCACAATTGGGCGGCGATTTCTCAAAATTAGATTGTCAATCAAGCGAGTAGAGCCGACTCGCGCTGCCACTGCTAAGAGTCCCGCTGTGGCTACAACCTCCAGCGGCGTCAAAGTGTCGGGATTGACGAGTTCGGCATACTCAAGCTCAACTGCTGGCACTCTGGCCACTTCTGCTTTGACGGTAGCGAGTGCAGTCTCTGCCGTGCGATCGCCTGTTTTGAAAGCTTGCAAGGCTTGCTGTAGAGCGCGGTAGAGTACCGAGGCTTGCTGTTTTTGCTCTGCTGTTAAATATTGATTGCGAGAACTCATTGCCAGTCCCGAATCTTCGCGGACGATCGGACAAGCGACAATCTCTACAGGCAAGTTAAAATCTGCGACTAATTGGCGAATAATTGCTACCTGCTGGGCGTCCTTCTGACCGAAATAAGCTCTTGTCGGCTGCACCAAACTTAAAAATTTAGTGACGATCGTGGCTACACCCTGAAAGTGACCCGGCCTGGACTTCCCGCACAACACTGATGTCATCGCCGGTGGTGGTATCACTTGAGTTAAGGATGAAGGGTGAATCGGTTTTGTTGCGAGAATTTCAGATTTTGGGCGATCGACCCCGGACTTCCCAAACATTTCCGTTTCTGAGGGAGCAAAAATCACATCAACCCCAGCTTCTTGGCACAGGAGCCGGTCTTGTTCCAAATTGCGGGGATAGTCTTGAAAATCCTCTTTCGGCCCAAATTGCAGCGGGTTGACAAAAATACTGACCACGACGATCGTATTTTCTTGTCTGGCCCGCCGGATCAAGCTCAAATGTCCTGCGTGCAAAGCTCCCATCGTCGGCACCAAACCGACTTCCAAATGAGATGTAGCAGATTTGCGTGAATTTAAGTAGCAGCGTAGAGCTGCGATCGTCCTAAACAGTTGCACCGATCGACTCCTGAAGGCAGAAGGCAGAAGCCAGAATTTATCGGTCATTCTAATTTCTGTCTTCTACACTTTGATAACTTCTGTATTGTACGTTCACCGTCCAACAGTTTCTGCTTGCTTCGGTGCTATGACTTCAAGTTCCACCGGAGCAACGCCACTGCTCATCATTCCTAGCACGCTGGCTGCGCCGGCGGATAGGTCAATTACTCGATCGCCCACAAAAGGACCACGATCGTTAATGCGAACGACTACCGATTTGCCATTATCTAGATTTCTCACCATCACCAAGGTTCCGAAGGGCAAGTTGCGGTGGGCCGCAGTCAAAGCATTTTGGTTGAACGGTTCGCCACTGGCGCTGAGGTTGCCGTGAAATCCGGGGCCATACCAGGAAGCCAAGCCGCTGATCCGCATTTGAATTGGCCCAAAAGAGATGACGCGGGGTTGTGGTTGGGGCTTGCCTGCGACTTCTTTGAGCGGTGCGGCATTCCCCAGGAGTCGGCGCAGCCGATTGGTTACTTGAAGGGCGTCTCGGCTGAAGTCCCTGGTGGTGTCTGGGAGGATGGTTTTGGCGTTGATATCTACCAAATCCTCGCCGTTTGCCTGAATCAGGTAGCGATCGCCACTTTCCCATTTGACGGTAATGCTGTTCGGATCGATGTTATTGCGGGCCAACTGGTTGAGTCTTGCTGCCAAGCTGGATGCCCGCCACACTGGATCGGATTCTTGGTTGCTGGAATTGCTGGTTTGCTTGTTGGCTGTTGGATTTTCTCGATCGCCAGCTACTTTTTCGCTGTCGTCAGTTTTGCCAATTTTGGTGTTTTTTTCCGGACTCGGGTTCAGAAAGGTGATAACTGGAATGTTTCGTAAGTAGACTGTCGCAGCTTGTCGCCCACCCAATTCGTGGGACTGAATTTTGGCGATCGAGTCTCGGTCAACTGTCGCTCTTGCTTGGTATTGATATTCTCCGACTTTTTGTGCTTCAGCCGCAGTCGCGTTTAACTGTGGGGATGGTTGGCTGGAAATTACTTGGTTGTTGCCCTGAGAGTTTTGTCCGGCCGCACGAGTTGGTTGTGCGTGACAAGATGATGCCGTTCCTACCGTAGGAACTAACAAGACAGCGAGTATACCACCAACAAATTTTTCCTTCATACATTCATTTTTGTGAAGAGCCATTGCCAACCGAGATTGGAGGATTGGCTATTCGGCGATGGGCATCAAGGATTTCCCTCTAGTCCTTCGCCATTCCCCCGCAAGTTCAAGTAAACTGTCTGGGCGCATTTTTGCTTTAATGCTTCAGCAAATAAAAATTTTGGCTGAAATTTCCCTGACACTTGACAACTCATACTCGATCCGCAATTTGTGTTTTGTTAACGAACTGCAACAGACTACCACAAACTTTTGGGATTGGGGATCGGTGAAATAACGAAATTTACCAAATCTTCATCAAATCTTCACAGAGCTAAGTACCATAAAATGCTTTGATGGTAGGGCTTACACCAATTTAAGTCAGTTTAAAAAAAAATCAAAAATTTACAAAAATTTGGTAAATATTGCGCTCGATCTGCTGCCTGGGGCTAAAAAAAGCTGTTTGGAATCGCGGGCGGGGGATCGCGAATTCGTACTTTTTGGGTTTTTTCCCTTGCTTGGCCATAAACTAAAAACTGAAAAATCGATGCAGGAAAACTTATGGACTATCGACAAGCAGGTGTGGATGTTGAGGCGGGCAGAGCTTTTGTCGATCGCATCGGCAGTATGGTCAAAAGTACGCACCGATCGGGAGTTTTAGGCGGATTTGGTGGATTTAGCGGTTTTTTCAGCGTGCCGGAGGGTTTAAAAGAGCCGATTATGGTTTCTGGTACTGACGGTGTTGGGACTAAGTTGAAATTGGCCCACAATCTCGATCGACACGACACGGTAGGCATCGACTTGGTGGCGATGTGTGTCAACGATGTGCTGACATCCGGGGCGGAACCGCTATTTTTTCTTGACTATTTGGCAACGGGAAAGCTCAACCCCGCACAATTAGCTGCTGTGGTTGCTGGCATTGCAGATGGCTGCAAGCAAGCTGGCTGTGCTTTGTTGGGCGGGGAAACAGCCGAGATGCCCGGTTTTTACCAAGCGGGAGAGTACGATTTGGCTGGTTTTTGCGTGGGAATTGTCGAAAAGAGCAAGTTGTTAGACGGTTCGCGGGTTAAAGTCGGAGATGTGGCGATCGGCTTGGCAAGTTCCGGCGTGCACAGCAACGGATTTAGTTTGGTAAGAAAAATTGCGGGCGATCGAGGTTTTGATTGGAATTCCCAGCCAGAAAAATTGGGCGGCAAAAGTTTGGGAGAAGTATTGTTAACTCCGACTACAATTTATGTTAAACCAGTCCTTGAAGCGATTAAGAGTGGTTTAGATATTCACGGCATGGCTCACATTACGGGCGGCGGTTTGCCAGAAAATTTGCCTCGCTGTTTGGGCGCGAATCAATCTGTGAAAATTGACATGAAAAGTTGGCAAAAATTGCCGATTTTCGATTGGATTGCTGAAGCGGGCGAAGTGAGCGAGACGGATATGTTGAATACATTTAATATGGGGATTGGGTTTGTGTTGTTGGTCGATCGCCGGGAAATAGAACAGGCTATTAAATGGTTTGAGTCTCAGGGAATTGGTGCTTGGGCGATCGGCGAAGCGATCGACGGTAACGGGGAATTGGTAATTGGTAATTGGTAATACCGTTTCCGCCAACTCGGAAACCCGGATTTGGTATAAGGCGGTTGAAACCGCTTCTAGACAAACAAAGTCGGCCTGCGCCGACTAAAAAATAAGAGGTATCGGAAACTCGGATTTGGTATAAGTCCTATATGAAAGTGAAATCTGCTGCGGTAATATTGGTAGCCAAAACTCCATTTAAAACCGCTAAAGTTTCCCCAGTTGGCACAAACTGAATCAAGGCTGCACCGCTATTTTCAGTTATAGTTAATTGCTCGATTGTCAAGCCATTAGCTAGCATCAGCAAATCTTTTCCATCCTCAAAATCGGCGATAATATCGATACCGGAATTGGCGGCAAGTACAAAGCGATCGCTCCCAGCACCTCCTATTAAGCAATCCTCCCCCAAACCGCCAAATAAAGTATCGTTACCTTTGCCGCCAATTAAAGTGTCATTGCCGTCGCATCCGTCTAGCGAATCGCTGCCAAAACCTCCACTCAGACAATCATTTCCAGCACCCCCGCAGAGAAGATCGCTGCCAGAATTTCCAGAGAGAGAATCCTCGCCTTCGCTGCCGAAAATTGTATCATTTCCCTTGCCTCCAAAAGCGCGATCGTTCGCCTTGCCACCGTCGATAAAATCATCACCTTCACCGCCAAAAATTAAGTCGCTATCTTCTTTGCCGTGAATCGAATCATTGCCGCGATTTCCGAAGATGATATCTTCGCCTTCACCGCCAAAAATTAAGTCATTTCCCTTGCCGCCAAACAGGAGATCGTCTCCCTTGTTGCCGTCAATAAAATCATTGCCTCGGTTGCCGTAAAGGATATCGTTGTCTTCACCGCCGTAGAGGTTGTCATCGCCTAAACCCGCATCGAAAATATTCGAGTTTGGACTGCCGTAAAAAGCATCGTTTTCCGGTGTCCCAAATTGAATTTCACCGCTACCGTTGCCGTTGATGGTGTTGTTAGCTTGGTTTGGGCGATCGAGATTTGGATACTCAATAGTATTGCAAATACACTCTGGCGCAGCAGGCGTTGGCGTCGGCGTCTGTAGGGGCGGTGCCCCCGTGCCCGCCCCCGCAGGTGTTGGCGTCGGCGTCTGTAGGGGCGGTGCCCCGT
>JAAUPF010000301.1 GCA_012034575.1 Richelia sp. CSU_2_1
GGTAATTGGTAATTGGTAATTTGGTAATTGGTAATGGAGTTTTGAGTTTTGAGTTTTGAGTTTTGAGTTTTGACCGGGAACGCATTCACAAATGGTAACTTAAAAACTCCCCCTCTTCCTTCTTCCTTCTTCCTTCTTCCTTCTTCCTTCTTCCTTCTTTTGGTAATTGGTAATTGTAATCTATATCAATTTTCAACGAAATAACAGTATTCTTGTCCCCCCCCTTTGCAAGGGGGGGTTAGGGGGGGTCAAAGCTCGGCGATCGAGGACGAACGCACTCTTGACTAATTACTGCTAACCAACTGATTTTCCTGCCGCAGGTAAGCTTGAATAAACGGATCTAATTCACCGTTCATTACATCGGCGATCGCAGTTGTTTCCACTCCCGTCCGCACATCTTTCACCATTTGATAGGGGTGAAAAACATAATTGCGAATTTGGTTTCCCCAAGCCGCTTCCACCATATCGCCGCGAATTTCAGCAATTTCCGACGCCCGCTGTTCTTTAGCAATTACTAACAGCCTAGCTTTCAACAAAGCTAAAGCTTTTTCCTTATTCTGCAACTGACTGCGTTCTTCGGTACAGCGCACAGCCAAACCGGTAGGAAGGTGAACGATGCGCACCGCAGTTTCCACCTTGTTCACATTTTGCCCGCCCTTACCGCCAGCGCGGGAAGTAGTAACTTCCAAATCCTTTTCCGGGATATCCAACTGCACGGATTTGTCTAGCATTGGCATAACTTCGACTCCAGCAAAACTGGTTTGGCGCTTGTCGTTAGCGTTGAAAGGCGAAATTCTAACCAAACGGTGAGTCCCTTTTTCCGATCGCAAATAACCGTAAGCGTAACGGCCGGCAATTTCCAAAGTTGCTGATTTAACGCCTGCTTCCTCTCCCTCTGAAATCTCCGTTAAATGCACTTTGTAACCTCGATCTTCGCCCCAGCGAGTGTACATCCGCAGCAGCATTTCGGCCCAATCTTGAGCGTCTGTACCGCCTGCGCCGGCGTTAATTGTCAAAACAGCACCGCTTTGGTCGTAGGGCCCCGAAAGCAACTGTTCGAGTTCCCACTGGTCGAGGTCGCGAGTTAACTGAGAAAGGTTAGATGTGGCTTCTTGAAACAAGGATTCATCGGCTTCTAATTCTAGCAATTCTAAGATCGCTCTAGCGTCTTCTAAGTTAGTTTGCCACTTATGGTATTGGTCTAGGTGAGATTTGAGGTCGTTAAGTTCTTGGAGGGTTTCTTGAGCTCGATCTTGGTCTTCCCAAAAAGCCGGTTGAGCGGCAATTTGCTCTAAGTCCTGGATTTTTGCTGTGAGTGCGGGGATGTCAAAGATAGTCCTGGGTTTTACCCAGGCGATCGGACAATGTTTCGATATCGCGTTTGATGTCTAGAACTTCCACTTTTTGTTCTCCTAGTTATAGGGTTGCTTATATATTTTAACTGAAATTTTGCTCGCAATGTACAATTTAATTTTCCAGCCGCACGCTAGTTTTGATGAATGATATCATTTCCGGGCGATCGCTCTATTCCAACAAAAAGAACTCTCGCCTATACTACCGTAAATTTAACATTCGATCGCACCGCATAATTCCCATTAATTATTTGGGATTAATAGCAGCTTGAAATCGCGAAATTTATGTCGGAGTTTGCTGCAATTCCGGTCGTTCGTCAGGGACGATCGCGCCTTCAACCGGACACACTTGCAAGCAAATTCCGCAGTCTATGCAAGTATCAAAATCAATCCAATACCAATCAGTTCCCTTGACATTTTTGCCAGGACCGGGGTGAATGCAAGCTACCGGACAAGCACCGACGCAATCAGCAACCCCTTCACAAGTATTCGTAACAATAGTATGAGCCATGATTCGATTTTAGATTTTAGATTTTGGATTGGTAATTAGTCATCAGTCATTAGTGAAGAATGACAACGATCGACTATCAACGATCGACGATCGACTATCAACTATCAACTATCAACGATCGACTATCAACGATCGACTATCGACTATCAACTGTCAACTGTCAACTGTCAACTGTTTACCGTTTCAATTGTTGGGAACCCTTCAACATTTACCCAAGCAATTTGAGCAATTCGCCGATCGCGCGCGTATTCCCTGGCCTCTTCAACATTCTCGCGCATCTCCAAATCTATTTCTACTCGAACTAGATGAGTTGAATCTCGAAGTTTGCTGGCGTAGGCAAAAGCTGCCGCCACAGCTTCAGGAGTTCGAGGCACTACCAACCATTCGCTAGGAGGCGTCTCTTTGAGCAGTTGACCCTCGGCGAGCAAAATTTGGTGCAAATCTTCAATATTGAGGCAAAACCCGATGCCGGGGGAATTTTGCCCCTGCGGGTCGAACAGTCCCAACAGTCGATCGTACCGTCCGCCTTGTCCCAAAACTCGCTGTCCCGTTTTGCTGCTGCTGACAACTTCAAACACAATTCCGGTGTAGTAATCAAAAGTTTGAATCAAACTCAGATCGAGGTGGATTTGAGATTGCAGATTCGGGATTTTTGACTGGCATTTGTGCAGCAGTTCGATCGCGGATTTGAGATTGTTTAAAGCTGTTTGTTGCGCCAAATCTAAATCGAGATTCGCCACAATTGGCAGCACATCTTCCGGACGGCCGCGCAAGTCAAATAGCAGCATCGCCCTTTCTCGCATTGGAGGCGATAGCGACATCGTTTCCAAAGCAATGCGATCGAGATTCGCAATGGCTGCGCGAACTTTTTCTCGCAAATTGGGTGGAAAAGGTTCTAACAAACTGGCAGTCAGGCCCGCTTCGCCCAAAACCAAATGCCAGCCGTCGATTCCCAAATTCTGCAAGCATTCTGATAGCAACAACAATATTTCTGCATCCGCGACTGTTCCCCCCGCGCCCAACAATTCAACCCCAGCTTGATAGAATTCTTGCTGGCCGCCGCTGCCGGGATCGGGATCTTTGCGGAAAACATTTGCATTGTAGTAAAGGCGTTGGAGCTGCCAAACAGTCCCGGCCATCCGCATAGCAGCCGCGCGGGCGATCGAAGCTGTTAATTCCGATCGCAACCCTAATTCTCCGTCTTCGGCGTCTTGCAGTTGAATTAAGGTCGATCGGTCGATCGCGCCCCCGGCCATCAAAGTTTTCAGCCTTTCTAAAGTCGGAGTAATAATTCGGTGATAGCCCCAGCGGTGAAACACTTCCTGCAAGCGGCGTTCGATCGAAATTTTTTGGGCAACGTCAAGGGGTAATAAATCTCTTGCACCCGATGGAGGTTGGTGAACCATATGATTTTAGATTTTAGATTTTAGATTTTAGATTTTTAGATTGGGGATTGGGGATTGGAATTTAAGATTTGCGATTTTTGATTCATGGTTAGGCGATTTGGATATTTTCGATTTTTTGCGTAATTCCTATTTAAGTGACAGGGTTAAAGTCGAACGGTGCGATTTCAACATTCGACTTTAACAAATTAACGTGTCACCAAGTATTAATTTTTTTTTCCGAGCTCACTCCACTCACCTATTTCTAACCTTTCAATTATTCCACCCTCGCGCTAGCTGGGGCGATCGACTTGCGGGTAGCAACTTACTTTTTCTTGCCGCCACCAAACAAACCTCCAAAAAATCCGCCTGGTTTTTCATCTTTTTTGCCTTTGGTAGCGGCAGAGGACTGTTCCAGCTTTTTCTTAACTTCTAAAGCAGTCGGTTCTTGAGGGTCTGACGCCAAAGCTTTTTGTACCTCAAGCTTAGCCATTGTGGCTTGACCTTGTTGAAAATAACACATTGCTAACATAGCGTGAGCTTTGCTATTTTTCGGTTCGCGCTTCAGGGCTTCTTTCAACTCCAAAATGGCTTTAGCGTAAGTTTTGCTGTCCATGAAACCTTGAGCTCGGCGGCAGCATTCTGCTGCTACAGAATCCAGGGTTTTGGGCGTCGGCGGTGGCGGTGGGGCTGCAGCAGGGGTAGCGGCTGGCTTGGCGGCTGCGGCTGGGGTGGCGTTAGCGGGGGCTGGGCTGGCTGGGGCTGCGGGTTTTGCTGCGGCGGGCTGTTGGACGGGAATTGCCCCGCCGCCTCTTTGCTCTTTGCGCAGCAAATAAATCATGTTAAGCTCGCTAATCTGCCCGATCGCTTCTAGGGCTTGTTGCGCTGATTCGTACTGTTTGTCAGCGAGTTTGTGAACTGCTGTCGTGTAAGCTGTTTGCAAATCTGCGGCGCTAGCTAACTGCTTTGCTGCTTCGCTTTCAACTTGCATTTTCGGCTGTTCTTTAGCAACGCGCTTGGCAATCGCTGTTAATAGCAGGCTGTATTCTTTGCGATCGCTGTCTTTGGAGAATTTATTGTAAGCCGGATTGACCACTTTTGATAAAAATTGGTTCGCCCAATCTTTGTCGGCGGGGTCTTCAAAAGGGCAAGTATCCGAGTGCAAGCGGCGGGCAATTTTCATGTACCGCTTGCGGATGTCATTGAACTCCGCATCCAAGGGAACTCCTAAGATGGCGTGCTGGTCTGTAAAATCAAACTTGAACAGTCCTTTTGTTGCTTCAAAAGACATAACGTTTCCTATTCCTTACCAAATACTAAGGGTCTCGCATACCCCACCCGATGAGGGCGGATGGTTCTAGCGGCCGGTTTAAATCCTCATTTGAAAAACATCGCAGTCAACTGTCGGGGCGGGTACGGGGGCACCGCCCCTACCAAATATTTACCGGGCTTTCCACTATTCTTTAATTTAGCCTCTGTTAAGGGGTTGTGACCCCCGTAATATTGCCGATACCATTGCGTGTCTCGTTACCAATCAGACAAGGGCGGAACTTGCTGCAGGGCGCTGCTGAGTTCGGCGTGAATGCGGCCGTTAGTTGCCAAAACCGGCCGGAGTTCATTTCAAAAGGGCTGCTGTCATAGGCTGTAACTTTACCTCCGGCTTCCGTGACGATGAGTACGCCGGCTGCTACGTCCCACGGGGATAGTCCGCGTTCCCAGTAGCCATCTACCCGGCCGCAGGCTACGTGTGCGAGGTCTAGGGATGCCGATCCGCTGCGCCGCACGCCTTGGGTGAGGTGGGTGAGGTGGCAGAATTCGGCATAGTTATTGTCTTTTGTTTCGCGCCGATCGTAAGCAAATCCCGTGACTAACAAGCTTCTTTTCAATTCCGTGTTTTGAGAAACTTCGATCGCCCGTCGGTTGCGGGTAGCGCCCATTCCTTTCGCCGCGCGAAATAATTCGTTATGAAAGGGGTCGAAAACGACTCCAATTTGCGGTATGCCTTCGATTAAAAGTCCGATCGAAACTGCCCAAAAAGGATATTGATGGGCATAATTAGTAGTACCGTCCAAAGGGTCGATCGCCCACAGGTATTTGCTAGTTGCATCGCCTAATTTGCCGGATTCTTCGGCGAGAATACCGTGGTCGGGTACGTGGCGGTGGAGAATTTCTAAGATAACGGCTTCTGATGCTTTGTCGGCTTCGGTGACTAAATCGCCCGATCGGCCTTTTTCTTGAATTTCTTCTAATTTTCCGCAGAAAGATTGCAGTACAGAACCGGCAGCCAAGGCGGCTTCGGTAGCTATTTCTAAGAAGTTTTGCAGTTGTTTGTCAGCCATTGGGAAGAAGGAAGAAGGATGAGGGAAGAAGGAAGAAGGAAGAAGGAAGAAGGAAGAAGGAATGAGGGAAGGAAGG
>JAAUPF010000302.1 GCA_012034575.1 Richelia sp. CSU_2_1
ATTGGTAATTGGTAATTGGTAATTGGTAATTGGTAATTGGTAATTGGTAATTGGTAATTGGTAATTGGTAATTGGTAATTGGTAATTGGTAATTGGTAAGGAGTTTTGAGCTTTGAGTTTTGACAGTTCACGCATTCACAATGATAACTTAAAACTCCCCCTCTTCTTTCCTCCTTCTTTTTTCTTCCTTCTTCTTTCCTCCTTCATTTTTCTTCTTTCCTCCTTCTTCCTTCTTCCTTCATCCTTCATTTATAGTTTTAAAAATTCAAATATTCATCAATCTAAAGAGGTATTATTTTAAAATAAATTAAGCAAACGCGATTGCCACCCACAAACGCACAAAAAAAAGATGATCTTAACCGCACCAAAACTAACCCATAATCTCCCGAAAGTAAGGTGCGCATTGCGCACCTTGCCACTCTATAAACTATACCCAAAAACAACACAAAAAATTCAATTCATCCGCGTTCATCCGCGTCCATCCGCCTGCATCAGCGGTTCAAATCCAAAACCGGAAAAGGTTTAACAGCTTCAATCTGCGCCGCCAAAGCAATAATCGTAGCTTCCGCTGCAGGCCGCCCGACAATTTGAATCCCGATCGGCAAACCATTACCGTCCAAACCAGCAGGAATCGCGATCGAAGGTTGGCCGCTAGCATTAAACGGCGGACAAGGCGCAACCCAATGAATAATCCGCGCCAAAGTTTCTGCAAAACTCAAATTTGCCCATTCCCCAACCCGGATTGTAGAGTGCATATAAACAGGCAAGATTAAAGCATCAAAACTCTCAAAAAATCCGACAATTCGCCGCGCAATAACCTGCATTTGATTCACTGCCCGCAAATATTCTCCAGCAGAAACACTTTGTTCCAACAACCAGCGATTCATCGGTTCCAAAGCAGGACCTGGAATGCCGCTGGCACCCGCCCCAGACTGCCAAATTGCGGTAAACGGCTCAACTAAACCCGTAAAATCGGGGCATTCAGGTTCTACATGATGCCCCAAATCTGTTAGTAACTTAACTGTGTCGAGTACCGCTTGCCCGCACTCAGCAGCAGACTCGCCCAAAGGAGGAACCGCCGTAGAAAAAGCAACTCGCAACTTGCCTAATTTTTGAGTGGCAGCCTCTAGAAAAGATGGATTTGGGTTGGGCAACCAGTAGGGATCGCCTGTAGTGTAGCCGGACATCACATCCAAAAGTGCGGCCGCGTCGGCTACAGTACGGGCTAGCGGGCCGTTGGCAGAAATACCGCTGAGGTAATCTCCGACAGGTGCCCAGGAAACGCGCCCCCGCGAGGGTTTAATGCCCACCAAACCGCAGCAGGAGGCCGGACCTCGAATCGAACCGCCACCGTCGGAACCTTGGCCGATCGCGCATAAACCCGCCGCTACGGCCGCAGCCGATCCGCCGCTGGAACCGCCGGAGGTGTATTCTAAATTCCAAGGATTCCGTGCCGGAGGAAAACCTTCGGGTTCGGTGTAGGGCAGGGAACCGATTTGAGAAGTTGCGGTTTTGCCCAAGATATTGAATCCTGCAGCTTCGATGCGCATCACTACTGATTCGCTGTAGCTGGAGATGTTATTCAACAAAGCCCCAACGCCGTAGGTGCAGGGAACTCCCGCCACCGGGGTCAAATCTTTAATCGCGATGGGCACTCCGAAAAAAGGCGGCAATTCTTCAGGGGAACTCGATGTTACCAACTGTTCTGTCTGAGTGCGAGCCAGCTCGATCGCTCGATCGGCCGTTACGGTAAAATAACTGCCGAGTTGGGGATTGAGTCGATCGATCCGTTCCAAGTACAAATTGACAAGTTCTAGTGGCGACACTTCGCGATCGCGAATCAGCTTTGCCTGTTCTAAAGCTGGAGTAAAAGCCAAATCAACAGAATTCATATTTAATTTTTTACAGAATTATTAAACTCTACTCGATCGAGCCAATTAATTGACAGCTACGGGCATAGAAACTTAGTTGTTTGCGAAAATCTACTTATAGCAACTTTATTATCTAAGTAGAAAGGCGCAAATAAACAAAACTATGAAATGCTATAATTAAAAGGAGTTTTCCACGTAAAATAGAAGATTGGATATCAAACCAAGAAGCCGAAAATGTCGGGTAGAAATTCGAGCATCTGCTGGGAACATTTTTAACACATCTTTCTCGGATAAAAGGTTGAGGTTTTCCTCTTTGGCGAAAAAAGGCTGGCCCAGCAATCTCAAAAAAGCTCGAAACCAAGAGGGAGGCAGCCAATGAATTAGGGGTACAGCGGTGTGAAATTCTACGGGATACCAACGGTTAGGAGTGGTGATGCAGCAAGTTTTGCCGACGCGGCAAAGTTCCCTAACAAAAGCTTTTTGCTGAGCCCGACTGCCAACGTGTTCGATTACGGCAAAACTGACGACTAAATCGAAACTTTTGTCGGGAAATGGCAAAGTTAATCCGTCACAACGGACGTATTTTAAACCGGGATATTCTTGTTCTAAAAATGCAGCATCTTCCATGCCGACAGCGGTGATTTTGTCGGGGTACGGATAGAGCTTTTCAAAGAAATTGCAATCTTCGCGCCGATCGGAAGTTACTCCTACATCAAGTATAGTTGTGTTAGCGGTAGGATTGGCTAATGCCACCAGCAAATCAAACATCTTTTGGCGGGCGTACCAAGATAGTTTAGTTCCCAAACCGCCTAGCTTGGGGCCGATATACTCGCTGGGGTTGTTTTCAGTTGCCGTCATATTTATGTAGCAGTTAGTAGCATTAAATACGGTACGATCGCCCGATACGTCATTTTCTATCACTTAACATTAAATATTGAATGACGCCCGATCGAACGCGACTAATTTAACACAGCCTTTTGGCAACTGAAATCCTATTTACCTCAAATTGTAACAAAGCGTTACATTTAAGTTTTTACCTGCGTTTCAGCCCCAAAACGCTGAGAAAAAAGCTGGACAATACCATCTGCAAGCCCACAGTCAGACAAGTGACTGAGGGAATAACCAAACGCAGAGTTTTAGAAGGATCTAAAATGCCGAAAGCTGTTTGACTCCAGATTGTAAGAGACAAGAACGAACCAACTATGCCGATTAATACTAGCGTGACTCCAGCAATCAATCCTGTTTCTAAGGTGACATAGCGAAATATTTTATTGAGTTTGGGGTCTTCGGGGAGGAGTTTTTCGCTGATGGCAAAAACCTTGGTGAAGAAGGCAAAAGTTACAGCTTGAAAACCGACAATAATTGCGATCGCAGCATATATTAGCGTGTGTACGTCAAAGCTGACATTCCCAATTTTTTGAGTACCGGGTAACAGCCAAACACTGACAATTAAACCCCAAATCATCAGGAAAATACCCGGATACAAAAACAGCCAACGAGGGCTGTACAGCAACAGAAATCGCAGGTGCCGCCAGCCATCTCGCCAAGTTCGCAGGTGCGGCGGGCGGCTGCGACCGTCGGGAGAAAGTACGGTGGGAACTTCGGCAATTTGCAACTTGTAGAGAGAGGCTTTAACAACCATTTCGCTAGCAAATTCCATCCCCGTTGTTTGCAAGTCTAGTTTCAAAATTGAGTCTCTCCTAAAACCCCTCAGCCCGCAGTGAAAATCGCCGGCGGGACTGGAAAAAAATAGCTGCCCCACCCAAGTCAGTACCGGATTTCCTAAATATTTGTGCAGGGGCGGCATGGCCCCCGGTTTGATGCCCCCTTGAAAGCGGTTTCCCATGACTAAATCGCAACCTCCCCGCAATTTTTCGATAAAAGCACCGAGGTTGGAAAAGTCGTAGCTGTCGTCGGCGTCGCCCATGATAATATAAACTCCGCGCGCTGCTGTAATTCCTCCCATCAGAGCGCTGCCGTAGCCTTTGGCTGCTACGGGTACGACTCGGGCACCCATTTTGGTAGCGATATCTTGAGAACCGTCAGTGCTGCCGTTGTCTGCTATGATGACCTCGCCGACAATATCGAGTTCGCGCAGCGACCTCAGCGCTTTTTCGATGCAGATTTCTAAAGTTTCTGCTTCGTTGAGGCAAGGCATGAGTATCGATAGTTCGAGAGTGTTTTCTCCGCTGGCATTGCTCTGTTGGGCCATATGTTTGTTTGACTTTTGCTGGCGATCGACAAATACTTTCTTTCCCAGTATCTATTCTTAAATTATGGGTGGCAAACAAAAATCAATAAAACTTAATCAAAGTTGTTAAGGGGTGTTTTTGTTGGCAATTCTCGATCTGTAATGTTAGGTGAGTGAACTCATGACTAGAGGCGTTTTTATGGTTTTGTTGGCTGCTATTTTGTGCAGCGTGGTAGGTCAATTTACCTTGAAGACAGGAGCTAAAGTTTTAGGTCCGATCGGCGCTGCTAATTTAGTTGAAAAAGTCATCGCAATGGCTACCCAACCTTTGATAATCGGCGGTCTGGCTTTGTATGCAGTTTCTTCGATCGGGTTTATCGTAGTTTTGTCTCGGGCAAACATTAGCATAGTCTCGCCTTTACTGTCAATTAGTTACTTGTTTACTGTGTTGGGTGGCAAAATTATTTTTAACGAGCCTTTGCCTCCACTGCGCTTGGTAGGCGTGGCGCTAATTATGGCGGGCGTAATTTTGGTACTCAAGGGTCAAACTCCGGGAGTAACGGGAGGTAATTAGGTCTATGTCTGCCTCCTTTGAGTCGGTGCATTTACCTCAATTATTAATCGACCGCACTGCCGTTCTCGCAACAATGCACCAAAAAGAACGGGCGATCGCACCAATTTTAGAACCAGAATTTGGCATAAAAATTAGAGTTCCTGCGGATTTTGACACCGATCGATTCGGCACTTTTACTAGAGAGATTAAACGCACCGGCACACAAATAGAAGCAGCTCGATCGAAAGCACAAAAGGCTCTAGAAATTGCGGGCGAAACTCTTGCTCTTGCCAGCGAAGGAACTTTCGGCCCGCACCCGATGATGCCCTACTTGCCCGCGAACAGGGAAATCGTGCTGTTATTAGATACAACTAACAATCTAGAAATTGTCGGCGAATCTTTGTCACTGGAAACTAACTACAGCCACCAAGTAATTTCCAGTACAGAAGAAGCCGATCGATTTGCTCAAAAAGCTGGATTTCCCGAACACGGACTGGTAGTTGTAGTTGGCGATGCAGCGAACGGTAAGGGGGAAATTGTGAAAGGGATAACTACTGAAAAACAGTTGTTTGATGCCGTTACCGCAGGCTTAAAAAAATCCCCAACGGGCAAAGTTCACGTCGAAACAGATATGAGGGCGATGTACAATCCCGCGCGGATGAAAAACATCGAAAATGCCACCCTCGATTTAGTGAAAAAATTCAAGCAATTTTGTCCCGAGTGCGGTTGGCCGGGATTCGAGATTGTTGAGAGGAAAATCGGATTGCCCTGCGGACTTTGCTATTTTCCGACTCAGCTAGCGCGATCGGCCGTTTATAAATGCAAAAATTGCAGTTATACTAAAGAGGAATTATTTCCCGACGGTCGAGAGACTGCCGATCCTTCCCTTTGCCAATATTGCAATCCTTAGAAGATCGATCCCCCTAAATCCCCCTTAAAAAGGGGGACTTTGAGAGGTGTCGATCCCCCCTAAATCCCCCTTAAAAAGGGGGACTTTGAGTTTTTTCCGGTCCCCCCCCTTAAGAAGGGGGGGT
>JAAUPF010000303.1 GCA_012034575.1 Richelia sp. CSU_2_1
ATAACCTGTAGGGTTCAAGGTGATAATCGAATAACGAGCGCAGCATTATTCGATTCTCACCTTGAAAGGGTTCTCAACAGTCACAGAAGGTAGCAAATAGGTTAATAAACCCGCCCCCACCCCACCAGAAAACCTCTTATTGACATTGGTGCTCCATGTGAGAGAAACCGGGTTTCTCGCCCGAAACTGCGCCAAAACACGCAATCTCCAGAAACCCGGTTTCTTCAATCCCCTGAAGCATTAGAAACCGGGTTTCTCGCCCGAGACTGCACCAAAACACGCCAGTCTCCAGAAACCCGGTTTTTTTAGCCAATCCTAAGCACTCGGCTGTTTCGCCGCCGGCTTTTTCTGAATCCCGTTCATCCCGTTAAGGAACATCGGCACTAATTTCTCCATAAATGCCTGCGGATCGCGGTTCCAGGCTCGTTGCGCCACATCGACTCGGGTCATTTGCAAGTCGGGGGCGAGCAAGGTGGCCGGCAACCGTTCCATCAGGTATTGCGGGCGTTCCCACACGGGCATGGTGTTGGCAATGTCCACCAACCGAGTGACGCGGCGCAGTTCTGCTCCCAACATGATATCCATGCCGGATTCAAAAGCTGCTTGTTCGATCGTGCTGTATTTGCGTTTTGCCCGTTCTACTTTCTCCCGGTTTTCCGGGCTTTTGGCTGCAAGTTGAGCCAGCCAGCGGTTTCCCCACCGGACGTGGCCGGCTTCTTCGGGAAAAATCTTTTCGATGGTTTCGCGGATTTTAATGTTTTCTTCGGTTTGGGGGGCTTTTTTCAAAGCGTGGATGTGGGCTGAGAAATACTCGCAGCCCCGCTTTTCGGTGACATTGATGGCCGCTAGTAAAGATATTACAAAGTCTTCGCGGTCTTTCGCCGGGTCTTTTTGCTCGCTGTCAAGCAACCTTTCAAATTCGTCAATGTACGATACTCCCGGCGGCGTTCCCACAGGATGGCCGATATCTATTAGCAAGTCTGTCAGCCACATGGCGTGCCGCGCTTCGTCGGATATGTGCCGGGAAAGATCCCGCACGAGCTCGGGCGGGTTGCCATCTAGCTGCTCGATAGAGTCCGTGAGATCTTTGCAACTGCGTTGTTCGCTGTAGCGGTAGCGGTTGAGCGTAATCAGGTGAATTTCGCGATCGCGCACCACTTGATCCAAAATCTCGCGCGCTCCCATTGCGTTGCGCAGCTTGCGGGGATAGGCAACTGTCATGATTTTATGTTGTTTTGTAAAGATACCTATCTAACTGTAACGCAGTTTTCCGAGGTAGTACGTAGGGGGCAAAAAGTAAAATTTTTGACAAAAGCAGCCTCAAGAAAATGCGATCGGGCGATCGGAAAAATAAATTTTACTCTCAAATTCCCAATCTCAAATCTCAAATCTAAAATCTAAAATTGCTCGATATCAAGCCTCAGTGGAGTCGGAAACCAAATCGCTAGCAGACTGCTGTTGAAATTTTTGCGCTTCCTCTACTTCCAATCTCGCCAGGGTTGTCGCCGCATCAGCTAACTGCAAAGCCAGATTCATCCGACAAACCGGATTTTTTTCTTTCCAAAGGTCTTTTGCCAAGAACTGCACTCGATAGCGAAACATTTTAATTGAGTGTGATGGAATTACTTTAGCTGTCATGGTTATAACCTCTCTTCAACTGTAGCTAAAACGCGAAGCAATACCCGTTCGGGTTCCAAATAAACAAATGTCAGTACGATCACTCGATCTTGATTGCCGATCGTAATATCCCAGGCAGCCGATCGCGGCTCAACGCGATCGTGCTTGACTACTACAGTATATTGTCCTGGTGCCAAGTCATCAAATCCCGCATCTGCTTCAATTAAATCCACTTTTTCCTCTGCCAGTACCCGTCCGTCCCGAGTCAGTAAAGTAATGAAGGCAACGCCATCAACAGAAGTCATGGCATAATTGTTTTGATTGCGTACCATCACAAAGATATCGGACATTATCTGTTATCTGCTAATTGCTGAAAATTAATTGCTGCAAATTGCTAATTTACCATGACAACAGCCTGTTATAATTTAGCGAACGATGGTCTAACTTATGAATTCAAGAAGGTGGATCGAGTTCTTGACTATCGCTCCTTGGGAGCAGAGAATAGCCATCCCATTATACTGGTAGCAAGTTACCCACCTTAGGAAACAGTAACTTACCCGAACAAATCCTCGCTCTTCAACAAGTCCTACGATTACTTAAATATTATAAAGTTACGGAATAATCAAGATTGGCAGCCAAAAATCACAACATTCTAATTTTTAATTAAAATTAATGTTGCTTAATTAATGATACGATTTGTTAAAAAAAATAGCGAGTAAATTATGGCAGATTAAAATTGTTTAAGTTACCAGTTGTAAGATTGTTTATTTTAAATTTTGTACTGGCAACTTCTTAAGTGGGAAGTTGGTACCGGAACGAGAGTTAAGTTATGCTCCAAGACCTAGATCGAACCCTAGAAGAGTTGCTAAATCGCGAACTGCCACCAGATTTAGCGAAGCAAACTACCATTAGCTTCGCGCCACCAAATAAGGAGTTACTGAAATCTTTACCAGCGATCGGTCTGTTCCTTTACGATGTGCGAGAAAACCTGGAATTGCGCAGCAATGAGTGGTCAGTGGAACGCGGCAGCAACGGGATAGCCATGAAAAAGCGTCCCCCGGTAAGGGTGGATTGTTCTTATTTGATTACTGCTTGGCCTAGCGAGACAGCAGACTTTCAAACCGAACACCAACTATTAGGCGAAGTGATGAAAGTGTTGATGCGCTATCCCAAACTTCCAGAAGCAGTGCTTCAGGGCAGTCTTGCCCAACAGGAACCTCCGATGAGAACAACTATTCTGCGTCCAAGTCTGTTGCAAAGTTTTGGAGAATTCTGGCAAGCAATCGGCGGTACGCCCAAGGCAGCGCTCAACTATTGTGTCACGATCGCGGTGTCAGTCGATCGAACCATTGAGTCTATACCGCTGGTTGTGGATAAAAGGTTTTAGCAAAAGGCAGGTGGCAAATGTCAAGTTGGATGAAGTTGGAGTCAACTCGCTCTCATCAAGTTGCGCTCGCCGGACAAGTCAGCGATCGAGAAACAGGTCAAACTATTGGTAATGCGATTGTCGAAATTACTGCAATGCCAGACGCATTTGAAAAGAAGCGATCGCTGCAAGCATTACGTTATGGTTCTGAATGGGAAACTTTAGCAAAACGGTGCGATCGAACGATAAGTGCGATCGATGGTTTTTTCCATTTTATCGATTTACCTCCGGGTGAATATACTTTAACTGCTTCTTTACCGGGTGCTGCCGCGCGCTACAAAAATGGCACAATCGCAGTTACAGTACCACCAGTACCACCCTCCGGCGATAACCCCAGTCAACCCAAATTTGCTTTTGCCAATCTTGCCTTATCTCCTTCGGGAATTCGGGGGAAAGTAACTGACTTGGAGGGAGTTGCGATCGGCAGAGTCAATGTCAAAATTCAGGGCAGTGGCGAATCAACTGTCACCAATGATGAGGGAAAGTTCCAGCTAATTGGTTTAGAAGCGCCCATAAAAGAGGGAAGTAAACGCACAGCAAACATTGTTTTTTCGGCGAAAGGCTATCCCGAACAAACCGAGACATTAGAGTTTAGCTTAGGAGAAGTCGTAGAGAAGAATATCTCATTAACGAAACAACAAGCGACAGTTTCCGCTAAAACTAAAACCAGCAAGAAAAATAACACAAGCTAGTAAGCTGTTTGGCATTTAAATTGGGATACTTAAATTCCTCAAAGGGAACAGGCAACAGGAAACAGGCAGCAGGGAATACGAATTTAAATGCACATTAGTTTATAGCTTTCTAATCGTCGTGAATCGGTTACAGGCAGTTAAATTGCTAATAACCAGTCTCTCCACTACGTTCCGCCCAATCCCTCGACTTTATTCCGCCCATTCCCCATTCCCAATTCCCCATTCCCAATTACCTTTTATCTAAGGAGTCAATACCATGCCAACTTATCTTTCTCCAGGCGTATATGTTGAGGAAATTGCATCAGGAATCGCCCCCATTGCGGGCGTAGGAACCAGTATCGCTGGATTTATAGGCGAGATCGCTGTAGAGGGTACTAACAAAAACTACACAATTAATCTGGAAAAAGTAGAAGGAGAAAAAGTCGGGACTGGAAATGGAGAAAAAAAAGATTTCGATCTCAGTCATTATCCAGTTTTAACAACTGCTGGTTCGTTTAAAGTGAAAGTTGGTGAGACTGAGAATACCACAGTTTCAATTGTTAATGCCGATCGAAAATCTCAGATCTCCTTTACTACTGCGCCAACAGGTGAAATTACGGTTGATTATCAGCCGATATTCAAGTCAGTTGAAGCAGGAGAGGTCAAGCTGTGTACGAACTTCGGTGACTTCAAGAAATTCTTTGGCGACTTTTCAAATATTGACGGTCAAAATACCTTAGCCCATGCAGTCTACGGCTTCTTTAACAACGGAGGAACGCGCTGCTATGTGGTTTGGGTGACAGATAAAAATAATATTGACACTGCCTTGAATCCGTTCGAGGCGATCGATGAAATTGCCATTGTTGCCGCCCCCGGAATGACCGATAGCAATGTACAGGGAAAAATCAAAGACCATTGCACAAATTTAGGCGATCGCTTTGCCATATTTGACTGCAAAAAGGACGCTGATGTCAGCACGGTTAATAATCGTGAAAATAAGCCCGATAACTCCAACTATGCTGCTTTCTATTTTCCCTGGATTCAAGTCTTCGACCCAGCGACTAAGGGACAAAAACCCGTACCGCCTAGCGGTCATATTGCCGGAATTTACGCTCGCGTAGATACTCAAAGAGGCGTTCACAAAGCACCTGCCAATGAAGTAGTAATGGGGGCTTTGGGGCTGTCACAAAAAATTAGTAAAAACCAACAGGATGGACTCAACCCTCAAGGTATAAATTGCATTCGCGACCTCAACGGCAATATTCGAGTTTGGGGCGCGCGCACCATAGGAGGTGATGCTAACGGCGAGTTTAAATACATCAACATCCGTCGCTTGTTTAACTATTTGCGCGAGTCGATCGATGAAGGGACTCAATGGACAGTTTTTGAACCGAATTCTCCCGATCTTTGGGCGCGAATTCGACGAACTGTTAATGCTTTCTTGCTGACGGTTTGGCGCAGCGGCGCGCTGTTTGGCACTACGCCGGAACAGGCATTTTTTGTCAAGTGCGATGAGGAGAACAATCCGCCAGAAGTACGCGATGCCGGTCAAGTCATTATTGAAATCGGAGTGGCTGTTGTTAAACCAGCAGAGTTTGTGATTTTCCGCATCAGTCAATGGGGAGGGCCGGGTAGTAAATAATGTAAATTTGTTGTGATGACTTTAGGTTTGTAGTGAGGACTTTAGTCCTCTAAAGAAGCGGACTGAAGTCCGCACTACGAACAAATCAGTCAGGTTTGTAGTGAGGACTTTAGTTCTCTAAAGAAGCGGGACTTGAAAGTCCGCACTACGAAGGAAATTAGTCAGGTTTGTAGTGAGGACTTAGTCTCTAAAGCAGCGGACATAAAGTCCGCACTACGA
>JAAUPF010000066.1 GCA_012034575.1 Richelia sp. CSU_2_1
CCAATTAAGTTAGAATTAACTATGCTTCTAAATTTTGCTTCGCTGTGGCGCAACTGCAATTCTACTTGTTTTAGTTCTGTAATATCGCGGGCGATCGTTAAAACAGTTTCTACTGAATTGTCTGCCGCAAATTCGGGAATTACCCGACAGTGATAATGTTTTCTGCCCTGAGGAGTCAGAAACTCGAATTCTACGGTTTCTTGTTGCCCCGTCCGAAAAACTTTAACAATATATTCATCGAATAAATGGCAAAAATGCACGGGCATTTCCGATTCTTGGTTTGTTTTGCCGGTAAATTCTGCGGGGGATTTTCCGGTTGCTGTTTCGACTGCTCGATTGACGTAAAGGTGGCGCAATTCTCGATCGTACCGGGCTATAACATCAGTAGAATTTTCCACGATCGTGCTGAAATCTCGTTCCCGCCGGCGCAGTTCTTCTTGAGTGCGGTGGCGTTCGCTGACATCTACGGCAAAAGATAGAACTGAAATTACTTTTCCTGCTGCATCTTTCAGTGCCGAACTGTACCATTCGCAGTGAATTATCGAACCGTCTTTAGTATAGTTGCGGTGGCAACTTACGCTGCGGGTTTCGCTCCCAGCCAAAAGTTTATTTGCGATTAAGTTTACTGACTCGCATTCGGTTTCATCAATTATTGATAAATCGTGCCAGTCTTGACCCAAAATCTCGGCATTTGTCCAGCCAAACATTTTTTCTGCTTGGGGCGACCAGTGAATAATTCGACATCTGCTATCCCATTCTATAACTGCCATCGGCGAATTGTCTGCATGAAAATCCAGCCTGGAGATGGCTTGTTTCATTTGGGTTTTAAGTTCTTGGCAGAGGTGTTTGGTAGTGGCAAAGCAATTGCTCAGTTGCCGTGCATTTTCCGAGCTGAATCCTGTAGTTTGGGTAATTGTTAATTCGATTTGTTTTTCTAGTTCTTCCCAAGCTATTTTTAAAGCAGCTTCTGCCTGCGGCAGGTCAGTTAGGTTTGGAGATAAAAGCGGAGCAGTTGTTAGGGGTATTTCTGGCATATTTTTAACGGTTGTTTTGAGCGAGCTGATTTTCAGATCGGCTCGCTAGTTTTGAGGGATTAACAATTGACACTCTCAGCTCTAAAGACTTTGTATTTTAACGTTTTTCTTTGTTTTTAAATATTAAGAATCAAGAAAGATTCACGGCGGTTAAAACCGCCCGTGTCGCTGACATCGAGCGGGCTGAAGCCTCGCTCGTTTTCCGCTTGCCGAATGTTTCTTTATAAAGGCCGGGCAGCAAGCGCAAATTTTCCCACAACAGCTACTATTAGCATAATTGTCTGGAGTTGGGTAGCTTTGGATCGGTCGATCGCGGTTGTGGTTTGGGAGCGATCGCCCGGAGGCTATACCTGCTTGCTGCATCGCTGTATTGCACTCGCTTGAAAACGGCTGCTGGGCTGCTGGGCGCTCAATTTAACCCGATAGTTTTTCGATCGCTGGGCGCTGCTATACCGATTTCATAAAATGCCACTACAAATACGATCGAGCAAATAAAGCTTTGTGTCTAAAATAACTCTACTAAATGTAGCACTATTTTAGGAAAGCGGTATTGGAGGGTCGATCGATACATACTTTGTCACCGCAGTCGATCGAAGACCCCCCGATCGATCGCGCCCTGCGGGACTCAGGTAAAGTTTAAGTCCCTAGTTGTCCTGAAATAGGCTGTCACATCAATTTAGTCAACAAACAGCTAAAATAAAGTATTAATGTTACTCAGCTATTTAGGTCGCTTATGACTGCTGCAGCACCAGTTAAAACTCAGTACGAAGCCATTATCGGTCTGGAAACTCACTGCCAACTGAGTACCAATACGAAAATTTTCTCTAGTTCTTCTACAGAATTTGGCGGTGCTCCCAATACTAACATTGACCCAATTTGTATGGGAATGCCGGGAGTGCTGCCGGTACTCAATCAAAAGGTGCTGGAATATGCAGTGAAAGCGGGATTGGCCCTCAACTGCGAAATCGCACCTTACAGCAAGTTCGATCGCAAGCAATATTTTTACCCGGATTTACCGAAAAATTATCAAATTTCTCAGTACGATTTGCCGATCGCGACTGACGGTTGGTTGGAAATTGAACTAATTGACGAAGCGGGAAATCCTACTCGCAAAAAATCGGCATCACTCGCCTGCACATGGAGGAAGATGCGGGAAAATTAGTTCACGGCGGCAGCGATCGACTCAGCGGTTCTACTTATTCGATGGTGGATTACAATCGCGCTGGCGTACCTTTAATTGAAATTGTTTCGGAACCGGATTTGCGATCGGGCGCGGAAGCTGCCGAGTACGGTCAAGAATTGCGCCGGATCGTCCGCTACATCGGCGTCGGCGACGGGAATATGCAGGAAGGTTCCCTCCGCTGCGATGTGAATATTTCGGTGCGCCCGGTTGGTAGAAAAGAGTTCGGTACGAAGGTAGAAATTAAAAATATGAACTCTTTTAATGCGATCGAACGGGCGATCGATTATGAAATAGAACGGCAAATTCAAGCTTTGGCAAATGGAGAACGCATAGTTCAAGAAACGCGGCTGTGGGATGAAGGAAAACAGTGTACTTTTAGTATGCGGATTAAGGAAGGTTCGAGCGATTATCGCTATTTTCCGGAACCGGATTTGCCTCCGATCGAGGTTTCTAAAAGTCAGCTAGAAGAGTGGAAATCTCAACTCCCGGAATTGCCAGCCCAAAAGCGATCTCGCTACGAATCTCAACTTGGGCTGTCTGCTTACGACGCGCGGGTTTTGACTGATGATAAATCAGTTGCCGGCTATTTTGAAAGGGCGATCGCGGCGGGTGCTCCAGCCAAGCAAGCTGCTAATTGGGTGATGGGCGACATCACTGCTTACCTGAAAAATGAAAAGTTGGCAATTGCAGACATTCCTTTTCAACCTCACGAGTTGGCCGAATTGATTTCGCTGATTGATGCCGGCACGATTAGCGGCAAAATTGCGAAGGATATTTTGCCGGAGTTGCTGTCTGCTGGGGGTTCTCCTCAAAAGTTGGTGGAAAGCAAGGGTTTGATTCAAATTTCGGATACAGGGGCGATCGAAAGTGCGATCGATGCCGTTTTGGCCGCCAATCCCAAGGAACTCGAACAGTACCGGGGCGGCAAAACCAAGCTGCTGGGCTTTTTTGTCGGTAAGGTGATGAAGGAGACCGGCGGTAGGGCTGACCCCAAGTTGACCAACGAGTTGCTGGCTAAAAAGTTGAACTCTTGAGTCCAGCAATTTGAACGAGGGGGTGTGTAGCGGATATTGCCAGCTAATTCAGGGTTTTCGCGGATGCTAACCCCCGATCGGGCGATCGGTCTCCCGAATTGCGATCTCGGTGTTTGAGGTTAATTCGGGACTCCCATCCTGAAAGCTTCACGCTAACTTTACACCTTGGTACGGAGTTTTAACCCGATCTTCACAAAAAGGGGTTTTACCCCTCAGAGTAATCATGTTATATTGTGTTATGTAGATGCACCCTGATGGCAAGGAGAGTTACTTCGGTAACTCTCTATTTTGTTTGGATTTTCAGGATACGGACGCGAATACACTGATGCGGTTCTCTCGGATTCGGCTCGATCGACAGTAATCAAACCAGATTTAGATTTCCACAGGTTTTTTCATCATAATTTAACTCAAAAGGGGGCTTGACCCCTCACAGCAGGTATGTTATATTGTGTTATGTAGATGCACCCTGATGGCAAGGAGAGTTACTTCGGTAACTCTCTATTTTTTTGTTTGGATTTTCAGGATACGGACGCGAATACACTGATGCGGTTCTCTCGGATTCGGCTCGATCGACAGTAATCAAACCAGATTAAGTATTTCCACGGGTTTTTTTACCAGAATTTAACCCAAAAGGGGTTTGACCCCTCAAGGCAGATATGTTATATTGTGTTATGTAGATGCACCCTGATGGCAAGGAGAGTTACTTAGGTAGCTCTCCATTTTTTATGGTTCGATCGCTCGCGGGGACTCTCCCACTGCTGACAAAATATCGCCGATTTTAACTTTTCCGCTGGTGACGATCGTGGCTAAAACTCCAGTTTGTGCGTGGCCGAATTGCTGTTGCAGTAAACTGAGGAGGGGAATACCTCGATCGCCCGTTTCTGGATTCACTTCGATGTTGGCGCAGCGCCCGATCCGCGCCGTAATTTCTATACGCGCCGCGCCCAATTGCAATTGTTTTCCTACTAGCTCAAATTCCGACCAAGCTGATACGCCATCCACTACAATATTCGGGCGAAACCGCCGCACATCTATTTTTTGACCTGCTTTTTGAGTTAAGTCATCCAATGTTGCTTGACTCAGCAAAGAAATATGTACCGGTTGTCGATCGGGATAGCGAGTTTCGCCGCTGCTGTCGCCGATTAATTGCAAGGTTGTGCGGTGCGGGTGTCTGGCTTCTTTTGTTGGCTCAATTGTGTTGAGATATTCGGTGAAAAATGCGCCGGTACGATCGCGCCCTGCTGCGGTGTTTGTTTCTGTTTCCAATACCGCAACTCCTTGATGCTTGACTGTTAAAATGCTCCTGTGCGGTTCGTAATAGCATTCTAGGGCTGCTAAAGCCGGCCAATCGTTTTGAACTGCCAAATTTTTTTTGCTCGTCCAGGGCTGATTTTCGGGGGGAATTTGGGGTGATTCGATGCGATCGGCAAACATTAAAGCTAAAGCTCGATCGCCCTTGATTCCGTGTCCTTCTGTTAAGGCGAATTCCGACATTTCTTGCGGTGTCAGGCCTTTAATTGGATAAATAAATAGTTGTTTTACTGTTGCTACCATAACGATTTTAGATTTGGGATTTTAGATTTTCGATTGGGAATTTTAAGATTTTAGATTAGAGGATTAGGCCCTTGTCGAATACCGTTACCGAGCGCTAATTTGCTTTAACAGACTGAGTATTTGTGGCGGCAATATTTCCACCGCTCAATTTTTGGAAATAAATACTGCCAACTGTTGCTAAAAACATTATATAACCAACTGCTTGCAACAAATAAAGTTTATCTCTGTAGCCCAACAGCGATTTTAATATGATTCCCGGAAACTCGCGATCGGGCAAGAATTCTGTTGCATTCCACACCAGCGGACCGAGGATGCAAGAATGGATTGGTGAAGTGCGATCGCCCCAAATACATAGTGCTTGAAAATTAGTATCCATTTGCGACAAAATGCCAACCGCCGCATCAAAATGTTTGAGTGCCGATACCACCAAACCTGCTACAATTAATAGCAGCAAAATTCCCATCAACTTGAAAAACAGTCGGATATCTATTTTCACGCCCCATTTAAACAACAACGCACCAATTATTGCGGCCCCAATCAAACCGCCTACAGCACCTAAAGCAGGAGTTAAACCTTGTTGAAATTGAGCGCTGACAAATATAACTGTTTCAAAACCTTCGCGAAGTACGGCGATAAAAATCAATCCAAAAACGCCCCAGCCGGCTTGAGTATTTGCTTGCAAAGCTGCTGTTACAGCTCCTTCAACTTCTGTTTTGAGAAAGCGGGCTTGCTGGGTCATCCACAGCAGCATCCAGCTTAACATGGCGATCGCGAAAATGCCTAAAGCGCCTTCTAATAACTGTTTAATTATCGGTGCATAAGGTTGCGAGGAAGCTGAGAGCACTTGCAACAGTAAATTAAACAATACTCCCACCAAAGCGCTCGCAGCAATTCCCGCACCGACACCTGCATAAACCCAAGAATTGAGGTAAGATTGCTCTGCTTTTTTCAAACAAGCGAGTACAATTCCCACAACTAAAGCTGCCTCCACACCTTCGCGCAGGGTAATTACAAATGTCGGTACAGCTTCACTAAAATTCATTTATTGGGTAATTGGTAATTGGTAATTGATAATATAATTGGTAATTGGTAATTGGTAATTGACAGTTGACAACCAACAGATTGACAAAGAGCGCTCGATCGACTGTAAGGTGCGATACTAGACGATCGATTGAAGTTTGGGGCGATCGGCGGCGCACCTACAAATCTTAACTGTCAACGGTCCTAGGTCAACTTGCAACCGCAGATGCAAAGCGGATAAACGCAGATCAACGCAGATAAATTTCATCAACTGTCAACTGTCAACTGTCAACTCTCAACTGTCAACTATCAACTGTAATCCCGCAGCATTTTTTTGAGTTCTACTTGGTGCAGTTCTTCTTGACCGATCAAGGTGCGAGCGTATTCTTCCAAATAAATACTGGAATCTTGCACTACTTCAAGTAAAGATTTATACTTTTTCAGCGCCTTTTTCTCGTGATTTAGACTTTCTTCTAAAAGGTCTTTCACCGAGTGTTTGTAGGTTTCTTCAATCGAAGCAATTTTTTGGGTGGGATGCCCTTCTAAGCCTGTGAGAATTTCTCCTGCTTGTTGTGCGTGGAGCAGGGATTCAGTGGCTTGTGCTTTAAAAAACTGCACGATGGGGATGCGATTCGGCCCCGTCACCATCAGTGCGTAGTGGGTGTAGCGCACAACCCCTGCTAGTTCCCATTCCATGATAGTGGCTAACAGTTCTTGGGTTTTTTTCTCGTCAAGTTCTTTCATTTGCTGTTTGAGATTTAAAATTCACTCCCTGGTTGCGGTGATAGTATCACACTTTTGAGTTGGAGGGCAATCTTAAACAGTTGACGGTTGACTGTTGACCGTTGACCGTCGATAGCCAGGTGTTGAGGATGTCACCTGCCAGAGGCTGGGTTATTAAGCTACGAGTAAAGTTAAAATTTTATATTTTTGACTGTTAGTGCAAAGATTTCTGAAAAAACCCGATTTCTCAAAAGAAACCGGGTTTTTCAGTATTGTAACATACAAAGTTTTACGGATTGACTTCCAAGACTCCGCTAGGAGCAAAAACTACCGTAAATTTCGCAGCAGGTGCTGCTGCTTCGCTGCTGCCAGCCTGAGAAGACTGTAGTATATTTGGCAGCGGAGTGTCTTTGGTAAAATCTTTAGCTGGCTGATTGAGAGGCTCGAAATGAGCGATCGCCCCGTCTGGACTGGTACTGACTCGGTAAACTAGATTTTGAGTGAACGTCGGGCTAGTTTGCCAAGTTTGATTTATGCGATCGTACACTTTTACAGCCAACTCATCTAGCTTAGTGCGATCGGTAATTTCTGCTGTTTGATTTGCGCCATCTACTGCTGCAACTTCCTGCTGGGGTGCGGATACAGGTACAGCTTGGACAGTATTATTTGTGGGACTAATCGCGATCGGAGTTTGCGCTGCATTATTAGTGAAAGGTACAGCCTCTGCAGGCTTTTTCTGACTGTCGGCAGCTAAATTATTTACAGCTACGGGTGTGCTGCTATTAGCAGCCGTTGCTTCAGTCGGTTTACTAGCAACAGCATCACCGGGATTTTGCCCTTCAATTGTAAAAGATTTGACGTGAAAACCGCTAAACTTTTCTTTTTGGCTGACGCGCCACATTGAGATGGGAAAAGTTATAAAGAAAAGAATCAAAACTCCGACACTCGCCCAAACAATCTTGTGCATCTCCCTGGCTGGGAGTGGCTTGTTTTTTGTTTCCATCGATCGAAAACCTCGAATTACTTAAGTTAACGGCAAATAAGGGAAGAGAGGATGCCATGACATAGCTGTAGCAGCCACTAACAAAGCAAACATCCAGAAAAATATGGTGCGACTTTTAATCTGCTTATTTTTCCACAGCAAATGCAGGATCGGCCAACTGACAAGCCAACCGACAAGTAACATAGTTTCCTTGCCCGTATAACTGCCGATATCGCCCCACAATTTATCACCAGTCTTGCTGCCCGGAATCCAACTACCGAGGTTCCAAAGCATTTCGTTTATGTCTTTGGATGTGTCTCCTAAATGGTGGCTCACCATCATTACGAAACAACCAATTGCAGCGCTAACTATTGCTGCTGCTGCCGGCCCGGAAACGCTAGGCGCAGTTGCAGCCCCCTCAGATAAGCCGCCGGGAAAGCGTTTTAATTGGCTCCAAAATTTTCCGTAAAAAGGTTCGTCACCCGCATTTTGGCGGGATAATTGTCTGGTCATTTCACAAATCTCCTACGATAGTTGATAGTTGATAGTTGTAGGGTGCGTCGCCTCTATCGTTCCAAACATCAACCGATTGTCTGGTAGCGACGCTTTTACGGTCGAGCGTTGACAACTAAATGACTACAGAGCATGAATTTTAGCAACGCCAATTCCGCTCACCATGCCACCCATTGAAAAAAACATTAGCGCCATTAAAGCTACGCAGGTTGCAGTTAAAACCGGGCGATTCTGTTTTTCTAAAATTGCATCGCCGTAGTTCCACAGAATCCAGGTACAAGCTATTGCTAATGGCAGGGTAAACAGCACGCTAAACTCGTGATATTCCATCAAAACATACTGCCCTAAAGGCGAGTTTTCTTTCAGCCAAGCCCGAGCTCCGCCAAATTCCAGGCCTGCCCGATAACGCATATAAGCCCAATTACCGGTAGCTATGGCTAAAAAGCTCAAAATAGATGACCAAAAGGCTAATGTACGCATTTGTGGCAAGATTTTACCGGCACCTCGCATTAAGGGGAAAGCCAAATGTCCCGTGTAAACCATCACTACCATTGCAAACATTGCGCCCATGCCGTGAATGGTTCCCATCCATCGCTGCCAATGACTGGGATGCAGTAGGTTGACTAAAGGTAAAAACAGAAACATACCCGCAGATAAAAAGCTCAGTCCGTAGATAGAAACTTGAGCGATATCTAATTGTTTGGGAAATTCAGATGGAACTAAATCCGTAGTTGAGTCTGGTGTCGATCGTTGCACCACTGGCATACCTCCTTGAATTTGGATTGTTGAAGAATAGGTTTTTGAGAATAGCTGCATTAGTAATTTGAGCTTCTTGAGAATGCAGCCCGTGCTGAAAAAGCCGATCGAACTTGCGCGCGATCGAACATAGCAACATCTGCTACAAACAAACTTATTGACAATCAAATCGGTCTCGTTAGTTTCTAGAACACCCTAAATTCATATATTTACTGGCTTGCAGGAAATCTTGTTACTTGCTTTACCAGAAAGCTATAAATGCAATTAATTCTCAAGGATTTAGAATAAAACCAATTATTGACTTTCAATTAGTTCTTCAGATTTTCTTCATAATTCGCTATAAGTCCTGCAAAAACTAGATTTTGCTGTTAAATAAAATTAAGTCTATTGATAAAACTTGTCAAAAAACTCGAAATATCCTGATTTTTTTTAGATTCAGCCTTCCGAGGGAGAAAATCGATGCCGATCCCTGAATTTTTCAATCTAAACTTCAAAATCCCCAATCTAAAATTTTTTCAATGCCCCCATAGGGGATTGTAAATTTTTGTAAAAAATAGTTGACTAAAGGGTTGGCAGTTCTCTCGTTTGGGATAAATCTATGCACATACCCGATGGTTTTCTTTCACCAACCGCAGCCATTGCTACCGGCATAGCAAGTGCAGCAGCAATCGCAGTTGCCTTAAACAAATCGCGCGATAGCATCGGGCTGCGCCAAGCCCCGGTTGTGGGTTTAACCACCGCTTTCGTCTTTGCCGCCCAGATGATCAACTTTCCCGTAGCCGGCGGCACCAGCGGCCACTTATTGGGAGGCACCCTAGCATCCGTAGTTTTAGGGAGCCCTTGGGCAGCAACTCTGGCGATGAGCACAGTTTTTATCATTCAAAGCGTTTTATTTGCCGACGGGGGCATCACCGCCCTGGGAGGCAATATTTTTAACATGGGGCTAGTAGGAATTTGGACGGGCTGGTTGTTGTTGCAGCCGTTGCAGCGATTGTTGGGAGGTTCGCGAAACCGTTTGCCCCTAGCAGCGGGAATTGCGGCCGCCCTCAGCGTTGTTGCAGCTTCAATTTCTTGTACTCTTACCCTGGCACTTTCTGGCACGGTAGCACTTAATATCGCACTGCCGGCAATGGTAGGAGTTCATATTTTAATCGGCATTGGTGAAGGCTTAATTACAGGCGGAGTGTTAACTTATCTCGTCAAAGTACGCCCGGATTTATTACCGGGAGAACAGCCACAATTGCAGAAATGGGTAGCGCCAGTAGTCGGGGTTTTATTAATAGCAGGAGTGCTTTCTTTGTTCGCTTCCAGTTGGCCGGATGGGTTGGATTCAGTAGCTGAAAAATACGGATTTAAAGATAAAGAAGCTACTATTGTTGAAAACCCCACTCCTTTAGCTGATTACAGCGTCAAAGGATTAGAAGAACAGCCGATCGGTACTAGCATTGCCGGACTTTTAGGCTCTGCTGCCAGCTTCGGAGCGGCCTTTGGAATTGCTCAATTAGTGAAGCCGAAAGATGTCTGAATTCTCCATACCATTTCGATTGCGACTGTCTTTAATATTGGCGATCGGCATTGCTTTTTTAAAGATGGGTGCGTGGCTGTGGCTGGGAATTTACGGAGCGATCGCCCTGATGTGGTCATTGTTGCTAAAAGTGCCAGCGCGATCGCTCGCGCAACTGTTAGGAGCTGAATTAATATTCCTGTCAGTATTAGCACTGCCTCAAGGTTGGGAAAAAGCAAGTTTTCTGCTGCTGCGTTCCCTAATTTCCCTGCTAATTATGAACAGTTTCATCCTAACTTTACCCCCCCACAGTTTCGGAATCGCCCTCAAAGGATTGCCCCTACCAGCAGGCTTGCAAGAAATCGTACTGTTAGCCGGACAATATTTAGAAATCTTGCTATCGGAAGTCAACCGCATGAAAACAGCCGCCCAACTTCGCGGTTTATCTGGTACCGGAGGATGGCTGCGTTATGTCAGTTCAGCTACGATCGGAGCGCTGTATTTGCGAAGTCTCGATCGAGCCGAAAGAGTCTATGCAGCCATGACAATTCGCGGCTATCAAGGCCAATTTCCCTCTGAGTTAAAATCGACACCAAAAGAGCGAATCTGGCTGACAATAACAATAGTAATGGCAGCAGGATTAACAATAGCATCTTACAGTTAGTTGACAATTGACAGTTGACAGTTGACAGTTGACAGTTGACTGTTCTGTCAATTTCTCAATCCCCCAATCTCCAAATTTCCCAATTTCAAATCTCAAATCGGACAATCCCCAAATCTAAAATCTAAAATCTAAAATCTAAAAATGATTGAGTCCAGTTCCATCCCAACAATTGAAGTAGAAAAATTAGTATTCGGCTACCCGCAGCAAAAACCAACATTGCGAGGAATTTCTTTTACTTTGAATCCTGGAGAAAGAGTAGCATTGCTCGGATTGACAGGCGCAGGAAAAAGCACCTTGCTCGAAAACTTAATCGGCTTAAAAATGCCTCAATCTGGCGAAATTCGAGTGCGGGGAACCAAACTAGAACAGGCAACATTATCGCAGGCGCGCAGGTCGATCGGCTTTTGCTTTCAAGATGCCAACGACCAGCTATTCATGCCAACTATCTTAGAAGATGTTACCTTCGGGCCGCGCAATTATGGAGTACCGGCAGGTGTTGCGCGCGATCGAGCTTTAGTATTGCTAGAAGAATTCGGTTTATTGGAATTTGCCAATCGATCGGCACACGAACTTTCCGGGGGTCAAAGAAGGTTGGCAGCACTGGCAGCAATTTTAGCATTAGAGCCGGCAATTTTAATTTTAGACGAGCCGACAAACGGACTAGATCCATCGTGGCGACGGCATTTAGCTAAGGTTTTATTGCAACTGCCTGTTGAAGTGATTTTGATTGCTTCCCACGATTTGAATTGGATCGGCAAAACAACTCAAAGGGCTTTGATTTTGGCGGAAGGTCAGATTAAAGTTGACAGAAATACTCAAGATTTACTGCAAGATATATCGACTCTCGAACATTACAATCTACCTCCAGATTGGTAATTTTTGAGGCAATTACCAATCTCACTTATCAATTTCCAGCACCAATTACCAACTGTCAACTGTCAACTGTCAACTGTCAACTGTCAATTTGAAGATTGAAAATCGGGAGTTTTAGCTTTGAATTCTGAGTGAAAATTGAAAATTCAAAATTAGAAATTTTAGATATTAAACGATAATTCAAATCTAAAATCTAAAATCTAAAATCTAAAATTTGAAGAGTGCAGCCGTAGTATTGTACAATAGACAGATAAGAAGAAACTCTTAGAATTTCACCGTATCAGGAGTTTGACAAAGCGATGACTCAAACCATTTCTCAAACCATTTCTCAACAACGGGGCATTCAAATGACAGACTCCGCAGTCCGTCAAGTTTTAGCCCTGAGAGAAAAACAAGGTAAAGACCTCTGCTTGCGGGTGGGAGTGCGGCAGGGCGGGTGCTCGGGAATGTCTTACGTGATGGATTTTGCAGACCCCAGCACTGTCAGAGAAGACGATGAAGTGTTTGATTCGAAGGTTTTCAGGTAGTGTGCGATCGCAAGAGCATTCTCTATCTGTACGGATTGGTACTTGATTTCAGCGACGCCATGATTGGGGGCGGCTTCCAGTTTACCAACCCCAACGCTACTCAAACTTGCGGCTGCGGCAACTCTTTTTCTGCGTAAAATCCTTTGTAGGGTGCGCACTGCGCACCTTACAGCAAATACGCATCAGCAATTTCCCAACCAATCTAAAATCGAAAATCTCAAATCCCAAATCGAATGACGCCTGAAGAATTATTTAAAGAAGGTTACGATCGCTACCAAGCTGGCGACAATCCAGCCGATTTAATTCCCGTGTTCAAAGAAGTGTGCGAAAAAGCCCCCAAAAATGGCAATGCTTGGGCTAGCCTCTCGTGGCTTTACCTGTTAGAAAATAAACCCGCACTGGCCCTGAAGGCAGCTAAAACCGCCGTTAAATTGAATCCTCACGACCCCCAAGCCCGGATTAACTTAGCATCGGCGATGCTGGAACTCAAAGAAAAAGGAGTTCGACCTCACGTAGAAATCGCCCAGCAAATACTGATGGCTTCAGAAGAATTGCTCGACGAGGTTAAAAAGAATTTTGAAGAAGGGTTAAGCAGGAAGCCGGACTGGAAAAGTCTCGCCCGCGTAAAAGAGTGGCTTTTTGAGCTGTAACAGCGAAAACAAGTCGATTTTTGAGCGGGGAGCAAGGAAATCGGCTTTATGGTTTATTACGACATCGTAATAAATCAATAAATAAGTTTATGGAAAACTCAGAAAAGCAGTGCTAGTATTTGAAAACTTAGACGATTCACAAATCCGCTCAGCGGAGTACAGGCTTAACTAACGAATAATACTCAGGAGTTGTAAGGCTATGAACACTGAAAGCCACGTTAATATCAAACCGGCAACCCGCAATCACAAAGGTTTTTTCATTCAGCCTGCTTCTTACAAGCTGATGAGCATTGATAAGTCTGGTTGGGCGTTGATTTGCATGGATAAAGCAGTTTGTCATTATGTAGATCCTGACGATCTGCAATTGCCGAATAAATCTGCTGTTTCTGAAGGCTAGTTCCGATTTTTTGAGAGACTTTAAAATGCTATATTTAAGTAGCTGCCCTCACGCGAGAGGCAGCAACTTTTTTTTGGGCGATCGACTCTTGGGTAAAAAAATATTGTACTCCGCGATTTACGGCGATCGACTGTCCTCACTCTTTTAAGATACAAGGGGCGGGTTCACTACAAACCTGACTACAAACATCAAAGACGAACAATGATGGTTTTTTTACCGATGGTTTCGGTGGTAGTGCCGGTTTTTAACGGCGAGGCAGATTTGCCGGATTTAATCGAGTGTTTGCGATCGCAATCTTATCCGCCAGATAAAGTAGAATATATTTTCGCAGACAACAACAGTCGCGATCGTACTTCAACTATCCTCCAACAAACAGTTTCTCGCTCTCCCTCGGTATCTCACCCCCCCTCAGTCCCCCCCTTAGCAAGGGGGGGAGGTAAGAGGGAAAGTGGAAGTAAGAGGGAAAATAATAATCAAATTAATATTCGCATCCTGGCAGAAAATGAAATTCAAAGTTCCTACGCCGCCCGCAATCGAGGAATTCGCGCCTCCCAAGGCGAAATAATTGCTTTTACAGATGTCGATTGCCGCCCCGAATCTGATTGGTTGGAAAATTTAGTTCAACCGTTTGCTGACTCAGACATCGGAATTGTCGCGGGGGAAATCCTCGCCCTTCCCGGTAAAACACTATTAGAAAAACACGCCGATCGCGAAAATATTTTATCTCAAAAACATACTCTCGCTCATCCTTTTTGTGCTTACGGTCAAACTGCAAATTTAGCTGTCCGCAAAACAGTTTTGCAGCAAATCGGTTTGTTTCGCCCGTACCTGACAAGTGGCGGCGATGCAGATTTGTGCTGGCGGATTTGGCGGCAAACTCCGTACAAAATTTATTTTGCCGAAAGCGCGATCGTCCGGCACCGCCACCGAAATACAATAAAACATTTATACAGTCAATGGTATCGCTACGGCGAGTCGAATCAATATTTGCACGAACTCCACGGTGTCGATTTGATGCGAGAATTGACTGTTGGGGAATATGTTTATCGATTAGTTAGGTGGTTGTTGAAGGAATTGCCCGTTGCTGCTGCTAAAAGCGCGATCGGCAAAGCGGAAGTGGTAGATTTGTTAAGCACGCCGATCGGTCTTTTTAATGTGAGATCGAGGTCGATCGGGCAACGACAAGCTAAGCTTCCCGAATCTGCTTGGGAAATCCCACCGTTTTAGTTTTGGCAATAATTTCTGTAGGGATATTGATGTGCTAAGCATTAATACTCATCCAAATTATATAAGTATAGTTTATCTGTATATAAGTATGCTGGATAAGGAAATATGAGAATTTCCTGTAATCCTTAATATAAAATTAATAAGTCTCCGGGGAAGTGCTGGGTTTGTAACAAGAAACTCCCAGGCAGAACCTAGAATTTTCTGGCTTCTGCCGAGTGCCTCAGCCGTTTCGCGATCGAGATTATTCTCAGATTTTTAAATTTTCGTAACTTTTACAGGTAATGCCAATGGCTCAAATCTTACTCCAGACCGTTTGGTTCATACCTTGCTATCCGCTGATCGGCGGTATTCTGTCGCTGCTGTGGCTGCCGGCAATAACTCGCCGCACGGGACCCAGACCGGCGGGTTATGTGAACGCGATCTTAACTTTCCTCGCTTTCGCCCACGGCGCGATCGCCCTGACAGCTATCTGGAACCAACCGGCGCAACAGCAGTTTATTCCGTGGTTGAAGGTAGCTGGCTTGGACCTCACCGTTCCTGTAGAAATCTCTGCTGTCACTGTCGGGGCAACAGTTTTGATTACCGGACTGAACCTTCTGGCGCAGATTTACGCAGTCGGCTACATGGAAATGGACTGGGGCTGGGCGAGGTTCTTTGCCCTTTTGGGACTGTTTGAAGCGGGGATGTGCGGCTTGGTACTGTGCAATTCCTTGTTCTTCAGCTACATGATTTTGGAAGTTCTCACTTTGGGGACTTACTTGCTGATCGGATTGTGGTTCAACCAGTCTCTGGTGGTGACGGGGGCCCGCGATGCTTTCTTGACCAAGCGGGTGGGCGACTTGTTCTTGTTGATGGGAGTGGTGGCGATCCTGCCCCTTGCCGGAACTTGGAATTTTGATGAGTTGGCGGTATGGGCCAAGACTGCGAACCTTGACCCCACAGTCGCGACGCTGTTGGCGTTGGCTTTGATTGCCGGGCCGATGGGCAAATGCGCCCAGTTTCCCCTGCACCTGTGGCTGGATGAGGCGATGGAAGGTCCTTTACCGGCCACGATTTTGCGGAATACGGTGGTTGTGGAAACCGGTGCTTGGATTTTGATTAAGTTGCAGCCGGTAATTGCTTTGTCGCCGGTGGGACAGACGGTAACTATTATTGTCGGTGCTGCAACTGCGGTGGGTGCGGCTTTAATTGCGATCGCCCAAATTGATATCAAGCGCACTCTTTCCTATATCGTCAGTTCTTACATGGGCTTGGTGTTTGTTGCCGTCGGTACGGGACAAATCCAAACAGCTTTGACATTAGTATTTGCCTATTCTTTGGGAATGGCTTTGCTGGTGATGAGCATCGGTGCCATAGTTTGGAACAGCATCACTCAAGATATTAGATATCTCGGCGGTTTGTGGCCGAAGCGGCCGATATCGGGAATATCTTTTCTCGTGGGTACTGCAGCAATAGTGGGACTGCCTCCCTTCGGCTGTTTTTGGGCTTTATCAGAAATGGCAAGCGGGTTAGCTAAAACTAATCCTTTCCTGTTAGGAATCGTGCTGTTTGTAAACGGTGTTACAGCTTTTGGTTTGGTGCGCGTTTTCAGTTTAGTTTTCGGCGGCAAACCGAAACAAATGACCGAACGTTCCCCGGAAGTTGCCTGGCCTTTTATCTTGCCGATGATGGTGTTGATGGGATTTACTTTGCACGTTCCTCACTTGCTTGCCGCTTGGCAGGTTTTGCCTTGGGCAACTTTGAATTATACAGCGATCGGACTGTTAGTTGGATCGACAGCGATCGGTATTGGTGCCGGAGCATTTATTTACCTCAACGAGAAATGGGAAAAACCGGTGCGCATCGGTTCTCAAGCTTTGCAAGATTTCTTTGCTTACGACTTTTACACCGCCAAACTTTACAAAGTCACAATAATTTTTGCAGTTGGTTTTGTTTCCCAAGTCATCTCCTGGTTCGATCGCAACATTGTTGACGGCTTCGTAAATCTCGTAGGTTTGGCAACAGTTTTCGGCGGGCAAAGCCTCAAGTACAACGTTAACGGACAAACTCAGTTTTACGCCCTGACAATTTTGTTCGGAGTTGCCCTTTTGGGACTGCTGGTAAGCTGGCCTTTGCTGGTTCGTCTGTCCCTGATCGTTGGTGGGTAAAGAATTATAAAGCTGAAGATTTTAGGTGACATTTTTAATCTAAAATCTTCCAGCAAAGAAGTCTTTAATAAAGATTTCACCATCTCACCGATCGGGTAACAAACATGAACCAAAACGACAGACAAGTAAATCTCTCCCGCCGCAATTCCCTCAAATTCGTTGCAGGCGCAATAGGTACAGGAATGCTGGCAGCGCGATTGGGCGCTGATGCGGCCGCACCCGCACCCGCAGTCGCTCAAAACGATATGACTCCCGACGCAGCCTTGCAAAAGTTAATGGACGGGAACAAACGATTTGTGGACAGAAAACGCCAAGGTCCCAACCAAGACTTGCCCCGCCTCGTTGAAGTTGCTAAATCTCAAAAACCCTTTGCTGCGATTCTCGGCTGTGCCGATTCCCGCTTTCCTTCCGAGATTATTTTCGATCAAGGATTGGGAGATTTATTTGTCTGTCGCGTGGCCGGAAATGTTGCTACCCCAGAAGAAATTGGCAGCCTGGAATACGGCACGCTGGTATTGGGAGCAAAAGTGCTGGTAGTAATCGGGCATAAAAGATGCGGTGCGGTAGATGCAACGCTCAAAGGCGCTCAAGTTCCCGGTCAAATTGGCAGTTTGCTCGAAGCAATTAAGCCTGCTGTAGAAAGCTCGAAAGACCAACCGGGCGATCGTCTAGAAAATGCCTGTAAAGCTAATATCGTGCTGCAAGCTAAAAGGTTAAAAGCGTCTCCTGTGATCTCTAAGTTAATCCAAGAGAATAAACTGAAAGTGCTTGGAGGCTATTACGATTTAGACACGGGTGCAGTCAATATTCTCGTTGAGTCGTAAATAGTTGACAGTTGACAGTTGACAGTTGACAGTTGACAGTTGACAGCGAGGTTTGTAACGCAATTTAAGATTGATAAATTGAGCGCAGTTAATATCTAAACTATCAAATTATCAATCTTAAAATCGGACAAAATTGATTTTTTACTTTTCACACCGAACACATTATGCTTAGTGCCTTGCTCTGGTTGCCCGCGTTGGGCGCTGCGATCGTCGGGTTCCTCCCCGGAAATATGAATGCGATGCGTCTGCGCTCCGTAGCCTCAGCCTTCGCTGCATCAGTTTTACTCTTGAATATTTGGCTGTTAGTTCAATTCAATCCAAGCCTTTCAGGACTGCAATTTCAAGAGTATTTACCTTGGATTCCGCAGTTGGGTTTGAGCTACAACTTGGGCGTTGACGGCTTATCTTTGCCCCTGCTGGCGCTAACCGGATTGCTGACGCTGTTGGTAATTTTCGGGACTGGCGAAGGAGTGGCTCGCCCCAAGCTTTACTACTCAATGATTTTGCTGATCAATGCGGGCGTTGCCGGCGCTTTGATGTCTCAAAATTTGCTGCTGTTCGTACTTTTTTACGAGCTAGAATTAATTCCTTTTTACCTGTTAATCGCGATTTGGGGCGGCAAGAAACGGGAATACGCCGCGATGAAGTTTCTGATCTATACAGCAGTTTCGGGACTGTTAGTATTGGCAGGATTTTTGGGCGTAGCTTGGTTGAGCGGTTCTTTAAACTTCGATTACAGCGCGATTACTACTAAGGAATTATCCTTTAAAACGCAATTGATTCTGTTAACAATCGTGCTGCTTGGATTGGGAATTAAAATTCCTTTAGTACCGCTGCACACTTGGCTGCCGGATGCCTACGTTGAAGCTTCGCCGGCAACTGCTATTTTGCTGGGAGGCATTTTGGCGAAGTTGGGAACTTACGGCTTAGTGCGATTCGGCTTGCAGTTGTTCCCCGAAACTTGGTCGATTGTCGCTCCAGGCTTGGCGATTATCGGTACTGTAAGTGTGATGTACGGAGCTTTAACCGCGATCGCCCAAAAAGATATCAAACGCATGGTAGCCTACAGTTCGATCGGGCACATGGGCTACATCCTGGTTGCCTGCGCGGCGGGTACGAAATTAGCCTTAATCGGCGCTGTCGGACAAATGGTAAGCCACGGTTTAATTTTGGCTTTGCTGTTTTATTTGGTGGGTATCATCGAAACCAAAGTCGGCACGCGGGATTTGGACGTACTCAACGGCTTAATGAATCCGCTGCGGGGTTTGCCCACAGCAAGTTCGCTGTTAGTTTTGGGAGGCATGGCAAGCGCCGGCATTCCCGGTTTGGTCGGTTTTATCGCAGAATTTTTAGTATTTCAGGGCAGTTTTGCGGTGTTTCCCATCCCGACTTTACTGTGCATTTTAGCTTCCGGGTTAACGGCCGTTTACTTTGTAATTCTGCTCAACAGAACTTGTTTTGGAAAGTTGGACAATACCACGGCTTATTACCCAGCAGTTAAATTTGCTGAAAATTTGCCGGCTTTTGTTTTGGCAGGGATCATTTTCTTTTTAGGAGTGCAACCTGTTTGGCTGGTAAGGTGGAGCGAAGCTACTACAAATGCGATCGTGGCTACTCTTCCTGCTGAAACAAACTCCCGAGTAGCGATTGTTGAGGGACAGTCGGAAATATCGAGTACGATCGACATTAGCAACCCTTCACAACTGACGCATTAAATAAGGTTTGTAGTGCGGACTTGGGTCCGCTCAATTGTTGCAGACTAAAGTCCACACTACGAACTAATCTTATCGCGATTCGATCGAACTCGCTCTCAGATATTCAATCAAAAAATCCGCTGATGATGAAATCCATACCAATGATTCTTGTTGCCCTGCGCGCCGCGATCGCCCCTTTTTTGCTGTGGGATGCTATTGATGGTGCGATCGGTCTTTGGTTTATCATCGGTTACTTAATTGGTTTTTTTCAGATATCTTCGACGGGGTAATTGCTAGGCGGATCGGTGCCAGCAACGCGCAATTGCGTCAAGCTGATAGTTGGGCTGATGTCTGCTTTTATGCCTGCGTATTTGCCAGTGCGTGGTTGGTGCATCGAGATACGGTAATCGAATTTCGATCGCCGCTGTTGGCAGTGGTTTTCGTACAATTAGCATGGTGGGTTGTTAATTTGGTAAAATATGGCAAACCAGCCAGCTACCACACCTACTCAGCTAAATTTTGGGGCATAACTCTGTTCGTTGCTACTATTGCTTTGTTTGGCTTTAATTATGCTGGAATTACCCTGTGGGTGGCTATTATTGCTGGCATCATTCATACTGTAGAAGAGATTGCAATGACACTGGTTTTGCCAGAGTGGCAGCATGATGTTTTAAGCATTTTTCATGCCTTGCAATTGAGCAAAGAATAGAGTTATAGCGCCCATCATGCTCGGAGGCAGTAAGGCACACGCGCATTCTACCTCTGTGTAAAAGCCGGTGAATTACATCAGGTAAAAAGCCGGTGAATTACATCAGGTAAGGTGCGCAGTGCGCACCCCAAAACAGGTGAAGTGAGCAATTTCTAAATATTGAAATTCATTCAACCAAAGGAACGAAAAATGGTACAAACTCCTACGAAATCAGCTACAAAACTACCTCCTTCCAAGCACGAATTTGCTGAAGTAATTCACAGGCTGGAAGCCGGCGGGGCGATGATTCCAGATACGCCAGAAAACCTGATGCAAATCATCGCGATTTGGAAAGCCTACGCAGTGCCGATGGATTTCTACTGGCGCGATTTGCTGTACATTGCCGAACGGGTATTTTTAAACCCGCTGCCCTTCTTTAAATACTTTTTGCCCCAAGAGTATTTAGACTTGCAAAATCACTATTCCGGTGACAAAGCAGACTTGCGGGTATGGCGGGGAACTGGCAGCGCCCACCCCGAACTTTTGGAGTTCATGGAGAAGGGAGAAACAGGCAAAATTCCCAGATTGCTGCACCATTTGTGGCACGATCGAATTAACATGGAATTTGCCGAAGAGTGTATGAGGGCGATGTTGTGGCATAGGGGAATGTACGTTCCAATCAACCAATTTGACCCCTATCTCGACAGCGACGAATACAAAGCCAATGCCGATCGAGCAATTAAAGCTTACTTCAAAAAAGATCCGTTCATGCTAGCTTTGCACAAAGCATTTCCGGATTTGTTTTTAGAACAGTGCCGCCAGATGTCATATTACAGCAATCTCGGATTGTTCTGGGAAGTAATGGCACCGGTGTTTTTTGAAGTTTCCGACTTGTACGACGAAGGGAAAGTAAAAACAGTCCCCGACGCGATGAATTTCCTAGTAAACGGCATATTTGCGATCGCGGGTCGTCCGATTTACCATCACGTTCTGATCGACGGCGAAACCTACGAAATCATCCCGAAATCTAAAGGATTTACCTGGTTGTACGAGGCAGCATTGCCCTACGTAGAAGCAGTATTTTACCGTACTTCGCCGTTCCGGGGAACCAAATCTTACAACGCCCAAGCTAAGGAAGTTCCCGACGATCAAAAAGACTTCCATTACGGTGTTTTGTATGCCGACAAATTCCCTGTAGGAACAGCAGGAATTCCGCCAACATTGCTAGCCCAAGATATGCTGCACTTCCTGCCGCCTTACCTGATGGATTATTACAAACAGCGGTGTCGGGGCGAAGATGACGTACTCAATCAAATTGGGGTGACATTCCAGCGATCGATGTATTGCGTTACTTCGGCGGTAATTCAAGCATTGCGGACTGCACTTTTATATCCTTTAGATGACCCGAATCCGAAACACTTGAAGGCAAATCGAGCATTTTTTGAATCTCAGATCGATCGATTCTGCCGCCCGGAATACGGCATGAAATATGCTGCTCGTTTGAGAAACATTCAAACTCCAGATTACAGGTAAATGATGTTTTGTGCCAGCGGTTTAGTTCGCCATTCCGCCAGTCCGCCAGGGGTTTAAACCACTGGCTAATAGCGAAAGTCGGTTGAAATTGAAATTTTGCAGCAATGTAAATAAGGGAATTTTTCGTGGGCTGGGGTTTAAGGTAGAACTCGGATAACGAGCGCAGCATATTCGAGTTCTACCTTGAAAGGGTTTTTGAGATTGTCAATTATGGGCGCAGCTTGTTGAAAAACCCGCCCCTACAGGTTATTGAAAATGGTGCAAGATCTTAGTTGAAACCGACTGCAGAAAATTACATAATTTCTTAGTCGGTGCAGGCCGACTTTGTTTGTATAGAAGCGATTTCAATCGCCGAGTATTTATAGCAACTTCTTAGTCGGCGCAGGCCGACTTTGTTTGTATAGAAGCGATTTCGATCGCCGAGTACGATCGAGACAATTTCAAATATTTTGGTAGGGACACGGCAGTGCCGTGTCCTTAGTATATTTCAGACGATCGCGCTATAATTTAGATATCACCAAATTGCATAAAAATCACGCGCATGGATAGCAAAGATTTAGCCAAATATATCGAAGCAACCGACGGAATTTCTAAACCTTGGCTGTTGGTGCAACTGCGACTCAAAAAATTACAAGAAAGGCGATCGGAAATTTCTACCGAAGAATATGTTAAAGAACTTACCGACATCCACCAAGATGCAATGAACCTCGGCGAATGGTGGGTGGGAATCGAAGATGAAGTATTTTAAAACGAGATTTAAAGCGTCACAATCCCCAATGAGGCAGAAACCGGGTTTTTCACCAGCATAAGTAGATATCGCAGGCGAGAGAGTGTTGGCATTTCGCTTGCAGGAAAATGGGAAGTATCAAGAATGCGAAATTTCCGGCGCTTTGGAGGGATTACCGATCGCTTTGCTGTCGGATACTTTGAAACTTTTGAGCGAGGGAAAGGGGACGGCGGCGATGTGGTTTGCTCAACAAATTGGAAACTTGTAGTTAGGGTAAAAATCTAAATATTATATTACCTTTAATTGTGTTAAAATTAAGCAAAAGCGAGCTTTACAGGGATTAAAATTATGGTATTACCAACAATTAGCGAAGATACAATTTCCCTTGCAGCAGGAGACGAAATCATTCTGCGATTTAGAACCTGGGAAGATTACGAGGCTTTGCTAGCCCGTCGGGAGGATAAAGCTGGATTGAGAATTCGCTACAGCAGTAAAACTCAAGAAATTAGAATTATGTCCCCACTACCAAAACACGGTAATCAAGCCGATTTATTAGCAGATTTGGCCAAAGTTTTACTCCGGCAAATTGGGAAAGACTGGCAATCTTTTACTCCTATTACACTGAAGCGCCTCAAGCAACAGGGAATCGAACCAGATTACTGTTTTTACATTGACAATCGGGAATCTATTTTAGGAAAAGAACGGATAGATTTAGAAACAGATCCGCCTCCAGATTTAGCGATCGAAATCGATCTGACTTGCATGACTAAACCAGAAGATTATCAGCGATCGCACCTTAGAACTTTGGATTTACCGTCAAAGTCAATTATTAATCTATCAATTCGATTCGCAGCAATATCGCGAGTCTCAAATTAGCCGGTGGTTCCCGGATTGCGATGTCAAAACCTTAATTCCTCAATATTGCGATCGAGGCTGGCAACTTGGTTCTAGCGTAGCGGTACGAGAGTTTGAAGAAGCATTGCGATCGCAATGAATATTGGAGATGGGAATTGGTAATAGGTAATTGGTAATGATAATAACATATTACCGCTCGCGCTACAATCAAATTAACCAAATTGAAAAAATCTATGACAGCAACCGTAGTAGATATCGGGACTTTAATTACGCGCGATCGCAATCTTCGAAGCGGGCGTCCCATTATTGCTGGTACTGCTACTTCTGTCCGCCGCATTGCCGTTTTGTACAAACAGGGTAACAATGCGGAAGAAATTGCTAGGCTGATGACTCACTTATCGATCGCGCAAGTTTATGCAGCTTTAACGTATTATCACGCTAATCGAGCAGAGATTGATACAGATCTAGCAGAGGAACAAGCTGCTTACGAACAGTTAGCAGAGTTACACTACAAAAACCTCAATACAAAAACATGAGGATTATTCTGATACTGCTAGATGAAGATGCAATGAATTCCGCTTTGCTTGATGCTTTACGCCTGCGGGGTATTGATGTTATTTCTGTGGTCGAAATAGGAATGCTGTCTCGCAGCGATGAAGAAATTTTGTACTGGGCTAATGAAAATTATCGAGTAACCTATAGCTTTAATACTAGAGATTTTTATCGATTGCATACTGATTTTAACACGCGAGGGCAAGAACATCGAGGGATAATCTTGGGACAACAAAATTATTCAGTTGGCGAACAATTGCGTCGTTTGCTAAAAATTATATCTAGTAAATCCGCAGAGAAAATTTGTAATCAAGTCGAGTTTTTAAGTGCTTGGGGTTAAGGATAGACGATCGCCCGAATTAATCTGCGTTTATCTGCGTCATCTGCCTCAATCTGCGGTTAAAAAAAAGCAACCATTATATTATCATAATATAACCTCTAAAATCACAAACAAAAATGTTCAGACTATCCCAAAACCAACTCAAAATCATCGAAGAATGCCCCCGCAAATTCCAACACGGCTACCTCGAACTCCTCGCCTCCACCACATCCCCAGAACAACAAGAAAAACTCACTTGGGGCAGCCAATTTCACCTGTTAATGCAGCAGCGAGAAATCGGACTTCCCATTGAATTCATCATCAAACAAGATCCCGACATGGGGCGCTGCGTTGCAGCATTAATCGACACCGCCCCCGAACTTTTTGTCACCGATTTAGAAACTAGCAATCGCACCTTCCGCCAAGCCGAACACCGCTGCACGTTGATTTTTCAAGACTACCTGTTTACTGCAATATACGACTTATTAATTGCCGAACCCAACGCCGCCCAAATTATCGACTGGAAAACCTACCCCCGCCCTCAAAAATCCGAACGAATCTGCCATAGCTGGCAAACTCGCCTGTATTTATACCTCTTAGTAGAAACGAGCGACTATTCCCCAGAGCAAATTTCCATGACATACTGGTTCGTACAATTGAGAGGAGAAGAAGCACCGCAAAAACTTACATTTACTTACGATCGTGCCCAGCACGATCGAACCAAACAAGATTTGACTCAATTATTGCAAAAGTTAACTCAATGGCGGCAGCAATATATCGATCGAGGCGAATTCTTTCCCCAAGTAGATATCAGTGCCCATCGTTGCGATTCCTGTCAATTTGCCACTCGCTGCGATCGCATCTCATCTACTCAAAAAATCCGGTTTTAGAAACTCCCGTAAATTGGCTGGCAAATCTTGCTATAATTGAGGAAATATCTATTTAAATAGTTGACAGTTGACAGTTGACAGTTGACAGTAATAGTAACTTAAAACTCCCCCTCTTCTTTATTCCTTCTTCTTTCTTCCTTCTTTTGGTAATTGGTAATTCTCTCAATCTGCCAATTTCTCAATACCCCAATCTAATAATTTAACAATCTAAAATCTAATGGTTGAACTATCTCAAAACTGGCAAACTCCACCCTTAACCCAACCTCCAGAATGGCTGATTCAAGCTGTGAGAAACCACGCGCCGCAATTTCCCTGTAAATATGCAGCCGCACTTCTATGGCAGAGAGGAATTCAAAATCCCGATCGAGTACCGGGATATTTAAATCCCAACCTCTACAAACCAGCAAGTCCCTGGGAATTCGGGGAAGAAATGAAACAGGCAACAGACAGAATTCAGCAAGCCATAAATCGAGATGAAAAAATTGCAATTTGGGGAGATTTCGACGCTGATGGCATTACTTCAACCTCCGTACTTTGGGACGGATTGGGAGAATTTTTTCCGCAAAATCACCGACTTACTTATTACATTCCCAACCGCTTAACTGAATCTCATGGATTGAATGTTTCGGGAATCGATAACTTAGCAAAAGAGGGTGTCACCTTAATTATCACCTGCGATACAGGCAGTACAAACATCGCCGAAATCGAATATGCTACGACTTTAGGCATCGATACAATTATTACCGACCACCATACATTACCGGACGATCGCCCGCCAACTACAGCAATTATCAATCCCCGTTACCTTCCTGCAAATCACCAACTCTTTCACTTGTCAGGAGTTGCTGTTGCTTACAAATTAGTTGAAGCATTATATCAAACTTTACCCGATGTTCCCCAACGACCGCTAACCGACTTATTAGAATTAGTAACGATCGGCTTAATTGCTGATTTAGTCCAACTCTCAGGAGACTGCCGTTACCTAGCGCAATTAGGCATAGAACAACTGCAAAAACAAATTACAAATCCCACCCGTCCGGGAGTTGCAAAATTGCTCGAACTGTGCAAAAGAACGGGCGATCGACCGACAGATATCTCCTTCGGGATCGGTCCGAGAATCAATGCAGTCAGTCGCATTCAAGGCGATGCCAGATTTTGCGTAGAACTCCTCACCAGTCGCGACAAAAAACGCTGCGAAGAATTAGCAGATTTAACCGAAATTGCCAACACCAGACGCAAATCTTTACAAAAAGATGTTGCCAAAGATGTCGCTAATAAATTAGCAAAACTCGACCTCTCAACTACTAGCGCGATCGTCCTCAGTGACCCGCAATGGCCTTTAGGAGTATTGGGATTAGTAGCGGGACAAATCGCCCAAAAATACGGTCGTCCCGTAATTTTATTGAGTACCGAAGGAACAGCAGAAATCGATGAAATCTCAACAGAAACAGAATCGATCGAATCTTTAAACCCAGATTTCCAAATTTCTCAATCTACAATCCCCAATCCACAATCTCAAATAGAAAATTTTACAGAAACACAGTCGATCGAACCTTTAGATTCCAAATTATCAATTACTTCCCAATCCACAATCCAAAATCCCAAGTCCAAAATCGCCCGCGGTTCTGCCCGTTCCGCAAATCAAATCGATCTTTATCAATTAGTCAAAGACCAAGCGCATTTATTGCATAGATTTGGCGGCCATCCCTTCGCTGCAGGTTTGAGTTTACCAGTAGAAAATATTCCCTTATTTACCGATGCCATAAATCAGCAACTGCGACAGCAATACAGCCCGGAAAATTTAACAGCAGTTCCCGTCATAGCAGACCTCACAGTTACTGTATCCGAATTAGGTAAAGACTTATTTCAAGAACTCAAATTGCTCGAACCCTGCGGCATGGGCAATCCCGCACCCAAATTGCTGCTGGAAAATTGCTGGTTTGACAGTGTTTGGAATAAGAACATTAAAGATTTAAAAGGAAAAGAAGTAAAGTATATCAAAACTACTTTTAAAATTTGGGATGAATCCAGCGATACGGGATTTCCCGGCATTTGGTGGGAACACTATCGAGACGAAATTCCTCAAGGACTTTGCGACGCTGTAGTAGAACTTGACTTTAACGGCTATGAAAATCAATATGAAGTGCGGTTGATAGCAGTTCGATCGCGCGCCGAAAACAACCAAATTAACACATCGCGATCGATCGATTGGATCGTAGACTGGCGAAACAAAAATAGCAATGAAGAGTTATTAGCAGCCAGCACAAACTTAGCATCTCAAATGCCGATCGAAAATTATATTAACAATTCCGAAATAGCAGATCCCCAAAACTCGATCGTCCTCAAAGAATGCCCGGCAAGTTGGGACGAAATGCGGGTTTGGTTTCGGCAAGCACAGCACAAACAACAAAAACTCGCCCTCGTTTATACATTACCCCCGCCCGTACCGCCGCAGCAAATCTGGCAGCAGCTAATCGGCATTGCCAAATACCTCAGCCGCACCAAAAAACCCGTCACCAGACAGCAATTGATTCAAAAACTCGGAATCGGTGACATTTCCCTCCGACTCGGATTTACCGCCCTCAAACATCTCGGTTTCCAAGTCAATTACCGCGATCGAGCCTTCCATATTACCAGACAACCCGAAACAGGCGATCGATTCCTCAAACCCTTATCACCCAACCCATCCAGTCAAATCGCCCGCAGTGCAGAACAATTCCTAGCAGCACTCTGGGAAGAACAATTCCGGCGCAAATACTTTTGTGAAGTACCTCTCTCAACCATTCAATCCATAGCGCTAGAGACTGTTTTACAAGAACTAGACGCTGCGGAAACTCTTTTCTAAGTAGAGCGAAGAAGGAAGGCACTATACGACGGTTGAACCCGGGTGCGACTGCCAATCTCTCCTGACGCGCCGGCAACATATCTGTTGTAAGAAATATCTGCCTTTTTAATCCATCCCATAAAATAGAGTGTAGGGCGATCGGGGCAATGGATCGCGATTCACGTCCAAAACTCCAACCGCTCCGAAAAACCTATGCAAAACTAGGAAGTAAAGCCCGATATTCGATCGCCAATCTTCAATTGTTTAACCGCTATGCTCCTCTGTCCCCGCTGCCAGTTTGAAAATCCCGATCGAAACAAGTTTTGCCAACAGTGCGGCATTTCCCTAATTTACAAAGCTTGCCATCAATGCGGCACGCAAGTCGCTTTTAGCGCCAAGGAATGCCACAATTGCGGAGTCACAACAGGTCAAGTGTGGCAAGCCGTAATTTGCGGTCGATCGAATTTTCCAGCAGTCCCGCCAGAAGAGTCAACCTTACCCCCAGCCGAGTTTCCCCAAATACCCGATACTTTTCCAGAAATCGCGCCAGCAAACACCGCCGAACAAACAGACGGTTTTAATACAGAAACTACAGCGCCTCCGGAACCTCCAGCAGTCTCACCAACTGCTCAACAACCAACCGACGGCGAAGTCAGCACCCCCGACAACCACGCAGAAACAGTCACGGGGGCGATCGATCCGCAATCCTTTCAAACAGAAGCAAACATCGCTCCCGAGGCCCCAGACGCCGAAATACCCCCCTCAGACAGCACTTTTTCAACCCCAGCAGACCCAGAAGAATTAAGCCAAAAAGAAAGAGATAGCCCCGACAGCTCAGTTCCAGAAATTCCCGTTCCCGACGCCGAATACCTCATCGAGGCAGTGCCAGCAGGGTCATACTTAGACACCCAGCAGCGCTACCAACTCCTAGAAACCCTCCCGTCGAGAAAGCCCTCCGACACCGTAGCAGTAAGGGTATTGGACTGTCAGCCGCTGCAAATGTCGCCTCTCAAAGCCCTCGTAGCAGCCAGTTCCGCCAGCGTCGCCAAACGCACCTCTCCCTACAGAACATCCGCACAACCCCCAGAAAATTCGACCAATTCCGCCTTAGCAGAACTTTGCCAAGGCACAGCCGAACCTTACCTCGCTCTCCGCTGGGAATTCTCTCACAACCTGCCAGTCATTCACGATAGCTGGTCGGACAGCCAACAGGCTGTGCTCCTGCTAGAAGACTGTTCGCAGTGGCCGTCCCTGATAGAACGCTGGAGTCAGCCCGAAACTTCCCCCCAGCAAATCTTGTACTGGCTGCACGAAATGACCGAACTCTGGGCAGCCCTGGAACCCTGGCGTTGCCGGCAAAGCCTGCTGGAACTGGAAAATTTGCGCGTTAGCCCCGACTCTTCTTTCTCTCTAGCCTCTTTACGGTTGCAGCGACTGTATCCTGAACCTGCTGATTCTTGCTTGCAACTGGTAAATTTGGGGCGACTGTGGCAGACGATATTCAGCCAGTCCGATCGTACTCAATTTGGCGCTTTGCTCGGACTGCTGCAAGAAATGTACAGGGGCGACATTCACACCATAGACGAATTGCGATCGCGCCTGGAAACCGTACCCCTCGAACTTCAGCCAGCGCTACCGCTAGCATCAAGCCCGACCCGCTTTCAATTGGGCAGCCCCGACGAGCCGACCCCCGACGGCGAGGTCTTAACCCTGCCCATGCCCCTGCAAGTCTACCGCTTGGAAGACGCAGGCTTCACCGATGTCGGCCTGCAGCGCGACCACAACGAAGATTTTTTCAGCATCTGGACTCAAGTCAACAAGCTGGAAACTTCCTTCGGACGCACCTTTCAAAACAAAGGGCTGTACATTCTCTGCGACGGTATGGGCGGTCACGACGGCGGCGAAATTGCCAGTCAATTAGCTGCGGAAACTCTCAAGGAATTCTTTCAAAACAGTTGGGAAAATCAACTCCCTACCCCAGATACAATCCGCGAGGGAGTGCGGCTTGCCAACAAAGCCATCTTTGAAATCAATCAAAAAGACCGCCGTTCCGGCAGCGCCCGCATGGGTACAACTCTTGTGGCAGTCTTAGTTCAAGACACCAAAGTTGCCGTGGCGCACGTCGGCGACAGCCGTCTCTACCGGCTCAGAAAGGGACAAGCTTTGGAAAAAATCACCTCAGACCATGAAGTAGGACAGCGGGAAATTAAGCGCGGGATTGACCCGGAAACTGCTTATTCCCGTCCCGACGCCTATCAACTGACTCAAGCCCTGGGCCCGCGAGACAGCAATTTTATCAAGCCGGACTTGCAGTTTTTAGATTTGGGCGAAGATACTTTGTTGATTTTGGCTTCTGATGGTTTGACAGATAACGATTTGTTAGAAACTTACTGGCAGACTGACCTCGAACCCCTGTTTCACCCGCAAGCCGATTTGGAACAGGGAGTTGCTAATTTGATCGAACTGGGCAACAAACGCAACGGTCACGACAATATTACGGCAATTGTGATTCGGGCGCAGGTAGGACCGTGCCGATTTTAGATTTTAGATTGGCAGATAACGCGATCGAATTTCCCGGCAAACGATTGCCGATTGTCGATTGCCGATTACCGCTCGCTAAGTAAGCGCAACTCATTCTAGTGGAAATGCTATATTTTTCGGATCGATCGCGTTTGCGAGCGTAAGTCTTATGGTAAACGAGCTGCGATCCGTAGCTTTAATTTTTAGATTTTTTTCTGAGAATTTGCACGGCAAAAACTAGCTCGATCGCGCGTAGATTCAGCATAGATCGAAGTGCTTTTATCTGCCCAGATACTTAACCTATTGAATAAAAATTAAACTAAAATGAAGTGAGACAGCTCGTGGTTGATGCCACAGCGGTTGTGATGCTCGATCGCACTCTAAGTAAGGTTCGCATTGCGGACACTGCCAGCCCTAGCTACTTTGAGTGTTGCGCGTAAATCGCAACTTGGTGTCACCGCAAATTCACGTAAAACTTATCCCTTGTTTGCTTATTGTTTGTACTTATTGTTTGTATGTTCGGGTGTTAAATCGAGCGACTATTTTTGAGGATCGATCGACCATTCAGAAATATTACGGATAAGTGTTACCAAAAATCACTAATAATTTAAATTATTATGAACATTTGATTAAGTCGGGATACTATAAAGTTCTTGTAAAACTCACTACCGGAGCTAATAGGTAACTTTAAATTTTTAACGATCGAATCCCTTTCGCCCCCAACTGGTAAATTGCCGCCAATTCCCATTACCAAATCGGGGAACTCAACCACATCCACCGACAATGCTGCTGACCCTTTTAGATCCCGAACAACAGTCCCCCCTGCAACAATGGAGTTTTGAAAGCGAACCCATTGTGCGCATCGGCCGTTCTCCTGAAAATCACGTTGTGATCCCCAATGCTTTAGTATCGCGCCAGCACCTCGAACTGCAAAGAGTGAAGGGCGGTCAGTCGAGTCAATGGTATTTAGTCAATCACGGGACAAACGGCACTTTTGTTAACGGTACGCTGGTGTCTCAAGGGTGGATATCTGACGGTTCGCTGATTCAGTTGGCGCGGGGCGGCCCGATTTTGCATTTTCAAATTACTACTCTCGAAGTCGGTGGCAAAATTGGCACAGATCCTCCAGTCAGTCGCCCTGTTTTGCGCTGTACCCATGCAGGAAATCCGCAGGGGAATTTATTTTGCATCCACTGCGGCGAACCGATTAAAGTCGATCGAACTGTCCGACACTACCAAGTGCTGCGAACTTTAGGCCAAGGGGGTATGGGTACAACAACTTTAGCCTGGGATCGCGAGAAAGCTAAAGCTCAAAAACCGGGAAGTTCCCCCGCAGCATCTCTGGTAGTTCTGAAAGAAATGAATGCTGACATGGCTCAAATAGTCAAAGCTCAAGAACTGTTTGAACGGGAAGCTAAAACTCTCAAAGCCCTCCACCATTCGGGAATTCCTCAGTTTTTTGACTTCTTTGTCGAAGGAGGCAAAAAATATTTAGTTATGGAAATGCTCCACGGCGAAGATTTAGAAAAACGCATCTACAGCCGCGGGCCGGTTACTCCCCAACAAGCAATCGAGTGGATGATTCAAACCTGTGATGTTTTGAACTACATTCACACTCAAAAACCCCCGATCGTCCACCGGGATATTAAACCTGCTAATTTGCTAGTGCGGCACCGAGACAACACCATTGCGGTACTCGATTTTGGAGCCGTCAAAGAAATCGGAACTCCCCCCGGCACTCGCATCGGCGTTGAAGGCTACACGGCACCAGAACAGGATCGGGGACAGCCCCTCCCTCAGTCAGATTTATACGCGATCGGACCTACTTTAATATTTTTGCTGACGGCACAAAGCCCTCAAAAATTTTACGGTAAACTAGCTCGGGGTTACGGATTTAAGCTAGAAAATATACCGACGATCGACCCGAAATTGCGGGAAACTATTTTGCGAACTACTGCAACTAAGCCTGGGGATCGCTTTCAAACTGCCAAACAATTAGCTCGCGCCCTAGCAACTTGTCTTTGAGAAAACAGAAGGAAGAAGGAAGAAGGAAGAAGGAAGAAGGAAGAAGGAA
>JAAUPF010000304.1 GCA_012034575.1 Richelia sp. CSU_2_1
CTTCAACAGTCAAATTTTGCTCGATCGGCACTAAAGACACAGCTCGATCGGCAGCCATTAAATGTGCAGCTTGATGCAATAATTGATACAAAGATTCAGGAAGTGCGATCGACTCCCCGCCAATTCCTACAATTTGCAATTTTAATGCTTCACCATCGCCATTCTCTGTCTTGAGAGATAGCATTTTATCCAACAATTCGATCGCTTTTCTTTCTGCCTCGGTAGGCAAAATCGGGTCGAGGAGTATTTTTGGTACAGTCATGTAAACATTTACTTAATTTGTTTGACAGTATTATTATAGTATAAGCCAGAGAACGATGATTTGTACGCGCACCGATCGCCAGTGACTATTTAAACCAAGCGCGATCGCGCCTCTCCACCGAACAGCAAAAGATATGATATAATCTCAAGTAAAATTATAATTTTTTGAGCTTGGCAATCCGCTACTTCAAATTATGAAGTCAATACAACAGTTTACAGCAATTATTGAACGAGAAGGCGATGGATATGTCTCCCTTTGCCCGGAACTCGATATTGCTAGCCAAGGTGATAATATAGAAGCAGCGCGACAGAATCTCATTGAGGCGATCGAACTATTTTTTGAGACAGCAGATCCTTCAGAAGTTCCGAATCGACTGCATAGTAAATTTATGGAACACGAGCAAAAATCATGCAATTAGAAGATTACTTTGAATTTTTAACACCCGAAGATATCCGTATCAAAGGAACCCGCGTCGGTATCGAACACATTCTCTACGAATATATCTACCTCAACCAAACTCCAGAAGCCATAGCTCAAAAATTTCATACAGTCACTATGGCTCAAGTTTATGCGACAATTTTGTACTATCTGGAAAATCAAAAAACTGTAGGTAAATATGTAGGAGATTGGTTAGAATATTGCCTGAAAGCTGAAGCTGAGTACGATCGCAATCCATCACCTTTTGTCTTAAAAATGCGTCAGCTTAGGGAACAAAAAAATAAATCGCAACAACTCGATCGAGTTCATTAATGACTGTACATATCGTGCTTCAATATCAAAAACAAAAACCCGGCTTATCCAAAAAACCGGGTTTAATTATCAGCGTTAATCCGCGTTAATCCGCATCATCAGCGGTTGCAATCATCAGCGTTAATCCGCGTTAATCCGCCTGAATCAGCGATCGCAAAAATCCTACAACTGCTTCACCTCAGCCACCAACTTCGCAACCACATCCTTAGCGCTACCAAACAACATCATCGTCTTATCCTTGTAAAACAACTCGTTGTCAACACCAGAAAAACCAGCATTCATCCCGCGCTTAATTACGATCGTATGCTTGGCCTTATCAACCTCCAAAATCGGCATCCCGTAAATCGGGCTAGCCGTATCGTGGCGCGCAGCCGGATTCACCACATCGTTAGCGCCGATTACCAAAGCCACATCGGTTTCGTCAAATTGCGGGTTGATATCGTCCATATCGTACAACTGCGGATAAGGCACATTTGCTTCCGCCAACAGCACATTCATGTGCCCCGGCATCCGCCCAGCTACCGGGTGAATCGCGTATTTCACGTCAACACCCATTTTTTCCAAACCGTCGGCTAACTCGCGTACCGAGTGCTGCGCTTGCGCTACAGCCATCCCGTAACCGGGAATAATTACCACCGATCGCGCGTAGCCTAACATCATCGCACTTTCTTCGAGATTGATGCTGCGGACAGTTTTGTCGATCGCCCCGCCAGCAGCAGCCCCAGCAGCCGCACTGCCTCCACCGCCACCAAACGCGCCAAACAACACGTTAGAGATCGATCGATTCATCGCCTTACACATGATCTGCGTCAAAATGATTCCAGACGCGCCCACAAGTGCACCAGCAATAATCAGCATATTGTTCATCAAAATGAACCCAGCCACACTCGCCGCAATCCCCGAATACGAGTTAAGCAGCGACACCACCACCGGCATATCACCACCGCCAATCGGCAGCACAAACATGATCCCCAGGATATTAGAAATCACCACCAAACCTAGGAATACCGACACATCCTCCGGGTTAAACACCATATAACCGCTACCGGCTAAAAGTGCGATCGCAAGTAAAGCATTAAACGGCTGTTGAAAGGGAAACGAAATCGGTGCACCCGGCAGCAATTCCTGCAACTTTGCAAATGCTACAAGGCTACCAGTAAAAGTAATTCCCCCGATTAACACGCCCAAAAGGATCGTAATTGTTGCGTCGGGAGTTGGCGATTGGGGGATGCTGAGATAGCGCCAGAATTCGCCCACAGCAACGAGTGCAGAAGCCGCACCCCCGAAACCGTTAAGCAAACCCACCATCTGCGGCATATCCGTCATGGCGACGGTTTTCGCCATAATTGTTCCCAAAATGGAACCGACGATGATGCCGACAGCAATCAATTCGTAGCTGATGACTTGCCTTTCCAGCAAAGTACCGACGATCGCAATTAACATTCCGATCGCAGCCAACACATTTCCTTGACGCGCGGTTGCGGGCGATCCCAACTGTTTCAAACCGACGATAAATAAAGATGCAGCTACTAGATAGCCTAGTTGAATGCCGCTGGGCAGAAAATCGCTCACGCTTTTACCTCTTTTTTCTTGAACATTTGCAGCATTCGATCGGTTACTAAGAAACCGCCGACAACGTTAATTGTGGCCAGGGCGATCGCGATCGTCCCCAAAATCGAAGTAACAGTTATATTGCCTTGGCCGGAAATCAGAATTGCACCTAAAACCGCAATTCCCGAAATCGCATTGGAACCAGACATCAAAGGTGTGTGCAGCGTCGGCGGGACTTTATTAATTACTTCAAATCCCACAAACGACGCCAGAGTAAACACTACTAAACCTGCAATCAATCCTTCTGCCATGACAATTGGTAATTGGTAATTGGAAATAACTCGTTCCCGGTTGCGTTCACCAGTCCGCCAGGGGTTGAAACCCTTGGCTAATAGCTCAAGTCCTCTGAAGAGGACTAATAGACATCGACCATATTTCTTGTGGAACAGACATCTTTCCTGTTCAAAAAAGCCTTTTTGGGAGATGTTTAATCAGTTCTTCAGTCCTCTTAAGAGGACTTTCGCTTTGAGGCAGGGGTTTCAACCCCTGCCGGACTGCCTTGTAACGAGAGAAAGTTGACACGCCTTGGGTAATGTCTCATTTACTCGTTTCATCGCAGGCTCTGCCTCGGGTGTAGACTGGAGGCAGAGCCTCCTGGAGTACATTACAATGCAGAGCATTGTAACGAGAGAAACCTGTAACGATAGAAGGACTTCAGTCATTACTACAAAAGCTGTTAGCTAACTGCTGAAGCCTCAGCCGTCAAAGCATCGCGAACTCGCTCGTTGCTAAATTCACCGTTGTGAGCAACGCAAGCACCGGCGATGATATCATCTTCAAAATTCAAGTTTAGTTCCTTATCTTTCACCATCAACTGAAGTAAAGAGGAGATATTCTTCGAGTAAGTTTCGCTAGCATGTACTGGCATTGATGATGGCAAATTAATCGGGCCGATGACATTAACGCCGTTCCATTCAACATCTTTCCCCGCTTCAGAACACTCACAATTGCCGCCTTGTTCGGCCGCGAGGTCAACAATTACCGATCCGGGTTTCATTTGAGAAACCATTTCTCTAGTAACTAAAATAGGTGCTTTCCTGCCGGGAACTTGAGCAGTTGTAATCACTGCATCGGCAGCGCTGACGTGTTGGGTGAGCACTTGACGGGTGTATTCTTTGGCTGCTTCTGATAACTCTTTTGCGTAACCACCAGCGGCGACTGTTTCTTCTTTTAGTTCGACATCGACGAATTTAGCACCCAAGCTTTGCACTTGTTCTTTGGTTTCCGGGCGGATGTCGAAGGCTTCGACTACAGCGCCCAAACGACGTGCGGTGGCGATCGCCTGCAAGCCCGCAACGCCCACACCCATTACCAATATTTTCGCGGGGCGAATTGTACCCGCCGCCGTTGTCAGCATTGGGAAATATTTCGGCAGCGCGCAGGCTGCGATCAGTACGGCTTTGTAACCGGCGACGTTGGCCTGGGATGATAGCGCATCCATGCTTTGAGCACGACTGGTGCGGGGAATCATTTCCATGCTGAATGCCGTTACTTTGCGATCGGCCAAACGCTGCACCAAACCCGGATTTCCCAAAGGATTCAAAAATCCGATGAAAACTCCTCCTTCGCGAAGTTGATGAACTTCTGATTCTTGGAGTTCCCCGATTTTGACGACGACATCGGCTTCGCCCCACAGCGTAGCGGTATCGGCGACAATTTGAGCTCCGGCTTGTTCGTAAGCCAGATCCGAGAAAAAGGATTTTGCGCCGGCACCGGCCTCAACCCAAACTTCAACGCCTTGTTTTACCAATTTCGCCACAGCGTCGGGGACTAAAGCCACCCGACGTTCGCCTGCTTCTATTTCTTTTGCGATCGCTAATTTCATGAACTCTCCTTATTTAAGCCTTCCCAGGGCGGTTGAAACCGCTCCCACACAGACAAAACCTGCCTCCGCAGGTTCTTTAATTGCGATTTTTAACCGCCAGATGCCTTGCTTTACATTTGAGCCACCGTCGCCTTAAGCTTCTCACGTTGATACTAAAGCCGATCCCCAAAATTCGAGTCGGTTCTTTAACTTGTCTTATAGATTCAGTTTCGTTAAATTGTTAAATTTACAGCGGATTATGATAAACTAGCCTGCTGCCTAGTTCTGTAGTTTGAATGTCAGTTGCTAGTATTACACAAAAAACAATGACGATTTGACTTGTAGGGATCGCCCAAATCAAATTGCTCAAACATTCGATATATTGTAGGCACGATCGCAAATTGCGGGCGATCGATATTTAAGGTTCCATCCTAATTTTGGTTAGAGGAGTTGTTATGCGAAGATTATTTTCGGCACTAGCGGTTACAAGTTGCTTGCTGACTGGATTGCCAGCCATCAGTTTAGCTCAGTCGATGCCGGGATTCACAATTTTCGGGGGGCCAGAGCGCGCCAATCAGTTAAACTACCGCTTGGATTACGGCAAAGCTGGGATGAGTGGCGACAGATATCGGCTGCGAATTCCTTCCAAAAAAGTAAGTTTGGCGATTGCCCAACTGAGCATTTCCTATCCAAACTACTACAAAGGCGAATTCGACGCCAAAGAGATTAAAGTGCGCGTCAAAGACAAATCAATCGAATTGGAAGAGGTAATCTGGGATAAAGAAAATCGATTCATAGAAATTTATCCCAAAGAACCAATTGCTGCCGGCAACAATGTTGAGATTGTACTCTCCAACGTCAGAAACCCAAGTCCCGGCGGAATGTACCATTTCAACGTCCGCATCCGCACTCCTGGGGACGTTCCGTTGCTGCGTTACCTCGGTACTTGGCTGTTGAGCATTTCTTAAACAGTTGACAGTTGACAGCGAGGTTTTTAGGGTGGGGTTCACATCCCCAGCCCTGTCAAGGTGGCGAAGAAGACCCTTAAAGCGTTGAAATTTCGTAGCGGGCGATCGTTAAATCTCTGTTTTTTCATCAGTGATTACCGTAGGGGCGAAGCATTCCGGCAGTAAATATTAG
>JAAUPF010000305.1 GCA_012034575.1 Richelia sp. CSU_2_1
TAGTAAATGTAGGGTGCGTCGCTACGAACAACTCTCGTTGCTATTGGGAGATCTCATAGCGACGCACCATACCAATTATAACGGGGATGGGAAACCCGGATTTGGTATTACTAGCTGACGTATAGCAACTGCCATACCTCACTTGCTTGAGAACCGCTATCAAATAAAAATGCAAGATTAAAAGTTTTGTGAACCTTTAATCTTGCATTTTTGCTTCCCCTATTTTTTATTCTTCGCTAGGTTTAGGCTTCTTCACAGGCTTAGCAAGAGGTTCCTTGCGAGCAGGTGGCGTTACTGCTGCTGCGGACTTGATATTAGGACGCCCTACAGGAGCACCATCACCGCTGGACCTAGGAGTAAAGGGACGCTTCCCTCCCCCTCCTTTGTAGCCACCTGGTTTGCCGCTTCCGGGGGGGAATTTCCGTTTTTTAATCGGCAGCGCGCCAATATTGTTAGCCTGCTGAATCATCAGACTGTCAGCCTGCAATTTGACATGGAAATCCCAAAAAATCCGATCGCCTTTGTTGCTAAATCCCCCTTGAGTTTCAACTTAAAAAACTTCATCTTGTCGTCATTCTTCCGGGGAGCTTGCTTAATCTTGACGATCACATACTTTTCATCCTCTTGCGATTGATAGATCACTTCGCCTCGAATTGAAAAATAGCCATCTTCAACATCAGGTTCAGAAGGTGGCAAAGGTGCAGTTAATCCTTCGCCTCTACTCTCAATTTCTCCTACTTCTTGATTTTCTTCGTCAGAGGACGAATCAGCGGGTTTTTTGAGTGTTTCCGGCTCCCAAACTCCCATAATTTGGGCGTGCAAGTTGCCGTCTTCTTGCCTAGTGCGGGGATAGACCACCCATAGGTGCTCTTGTTCCAAGTCCAGGTGATTTTTGACTAAACTCATGACTCGACCCAGCAAAACTGCATCGATCGCAGTTCCGTCGGAAGCTACCAGCATACCCCGCGTGAATTGCTCTTCAGACTGAGTGTAGCGGCCACGCACCAAACCAACAGCTCGGTACTGTCTGGGTTCGCTGGGAGGGGGAATCGGATGTTGGCGCATCACTGCGGGCATATCATCGGTGGCTTCACTTTCTTTAGCGCCAGCGTCGGCTGTCGCGGGTGGCGCGACGGCGATAGTTGGAGTATTTTTGACTGATTTGGAGGGCGCTGCTGGTTCCGAAGGTACAGGAGCATTGCTGGATGGGTCTTTTGGCTTTACTTTCTCCTTCGGAGCAGAACTATAGCGCGGTCGTTGCAGCGCTTCCTGCGACGCTGGGGCGTCCGTTGGCGTTGGCTGTTCGTTTTCCTTAACAGGTACAGCAGACGCGGCAGGCACCGGACTTTCGTCTGGTGTTTGGGGCGCGGAATCTGTATCTTCGGGCAGATTGACGATCGGCTCGTTTGGCAGAGCTTTGGGAACGGAAGTAGATTTGGACGATTTGGAAGACCGGTTCGGAGAGGGGTTCATAAAAACTCCTTGCAGCGGAGACACATCCCTTAAGGGAAATTAGGAATAAACTGAAGAAACTGCTTTAAAAACTACTAGCACCAGATTTGGGGCTTGCGCCTTGAACTCTGGTTGTGACCCGTCAACGCCAACTGTCAACACTACGAGTGTCGATCGGTTCGCTGGCTGCTAAAATCCTTGCGAGCAAAGACTTTGAGAGTTGCTGACCGCTCGATCCTGCGATCGCGCTGAACTGGAATTGCTGGCTAGTAGCATTTAGGATATTCAGCCTGCCTATTTTACTTAATCCAATTACCTAACGGGCTGATCCGCAATCTTTTCGGTAATTTTTAACTCAACCAAACGAAGTTGGACGGACGCCGCACCATTGGGGCTGTGGGTCTTTGTGCGCAAAATTGTTTGGCTGAGTGGAGTTGTGGGTCTGTTACCATATTAGCTGCAACTAAAAAGCTGCTTTGTCATTTAAGACGCTGAAGTTAAGCAGATTTACTGTTGCAGGCAGAGAGTTAAATGGCATAACAGCAGGTGATACCTTAAATCTTAGAAAATAGTACATTTTAAGCTGGAATACTGGATTTTTATGGATAAAGCAAACAAGCGTCGTGGGTTGATTACTGTGGTGATGGTGCTTTCGCTCATCGCTTTTGTGGGATTTTCTGTTGTTCCGATTGTGGACAGCATTTTCAAGGCCTCCCAAGTCCAAAGTACGTCAACTCCTTCCCCTACTCAGACGGCTGCTGCTGGGGAGAAGCAATCAGAATTGCTGCAAGCTCAGGCTCGGGGTTACGAATTGGTTTTGCAGCGGGAACCTGATAATGCAACGGCTCTGCGAGGACTGTTGCAGGTGCGACTAGAGTTGATTACCCAAGGAGTGGGGGATGTTAAGGATGCGATCGGTCCTTTGGAAAAGTTGGCTAAGCTGAATCCCGAAACTACTGAATACGCGGTTTTGCTGGCTCAGGCTAAGGAACGCACGGGCGATCGCGAAGGGGCGGCTCAGGCTTACAGGTCTATTTTGGCGTCTCAGCCGGGGGAAATTAAGGCTTTACAGGGATTGGTGAATTTGCTGTTGGTGCAGCAGCGGCCCGAAGCTGCGATCGGACTGCTGCAAGATACGCTGAAAGCTGCTCCGGCGCAGAATCAGGCGAAACCGGAAAGTGTGGATGTAACTTCGGTGCAGTTGATTTTGGGTCAGGTTTATGCTGTGCAGAAGCGCTACGAAGAGGCGATCGCAATTTATGATGAATCGGCTAAGGCTAATCCGAAAGATTTTCGCCCGACTTTAGGAAAGGCGATCGTCCTGAAGGAACAGGGCAAAACTGACGAGGCAAAAACGTTGTTTGATAAAGCTACTGAGTTAGCTCCTCCTAACTATAAAGACCAAATTAATCAGTTAGCTAGTGGCACTCCTTCGCCTTCTCCTGCTGCTGAGGCGAGTCCCGAACCTGATGCTTCTCCAAGTCCTGAAGGTACGCTACCGACACCTTAAGGAAAGTTGTAGGGGCGGTGCCTCCGTGTCCGCCCCAGAGTTTTGAGTTAAAATTTGAGTTAAAATTTTAATACTTAAAACTCAAATGAGATCGACCGCAGATTTAAGGCAGATGTAACGCAGATCAACGCAGATATTTTTAAGAATGCGGAAATGATATTATGAATTAAGCAAGATATCGGAGGGAATTATGACCCAAAGCGTTGACCGCGTTGTTCTACCTCCTGCTTTTCCAGACCACACTCAATTACCAGAGTCGGATGGTACTTTTGTGAAAAATTTTCAGGAGCATCCGCAAAGTTTAATTTTAACTGATTCGATCGGCCCGATTTTGCAGCAGCGGCATCCTGACGGACAATATGCGATCGGTCAAGACAGCGGCATTTACTGGCGAGAAACTGAGCCTCCGGAAAAAGGTGCAGAAGCTCCTGATTGGTTTTATGTTCCTAATGTACCTCCCAATTTAGACGGTCAAATTCGCCGTTCCTACGTGCTGTGGCGGGAACACATAGCACCGTTAATTGCGTTGGAATTTGCCAGCGGGAATGGGGATGAAGAGCGCGATCGTACTCCTTTGTCGCGCACTGATGAAGGGGTGGTAACGAAACCGGGAAAGTTTTGGGTGTACGAACGGGTGATGCGAATTCCCTATTACGGCATATACGAAATTAACAGCGGCAGGTTAGAAGTTTATCGGTTGATTGACGGGTATTATCGGCTGTTAGAACTTAACGAGCGGGGTCATTTTGCGATCGTACCTTTAGGTGTAGAATTGGGACTTTGGCAAGGAAGCTATCAAAATCAAACCATGCTGTGGCTGCGCTGGTGGGATGAGGAAGGTAATTTGCTGTTAATTGGGGATGAAAGGGCCCAATTAGAGAGATTCCGGGGGGAACAACAGCGGGAAATAGCCGAGAGTGCAGAACAGGCGCGACAAGCTGAATTTCAAGCAAGAAGGGCTGCAATTCCCCGGTTGTTGGGAATGGGTTTGAGTGTGGAACAGGTGGCGGAGGCGTTAGGTTTATCGGTGGAGGAAGTTGCGGAGGATGCTGGAGGGTGATACCAGTTCCAAAAACTAATGAAACTCGCTTGTAAGTTTAAAATCCTTATCTCATATGTCATTAAAAATTTCAAAATGTTAAATTCAGTCGCCATAAAATAGAATGGCGTCGCTCGATTCGCATCTACAACTCATGAAAACAGACACCATTTTCTACAGCCTGTTTCAGGAATTTCCCAGCTTCTTTTTTGAACTGATAAACTGCTCTCCCGACGAAGCCGCCGCCTACGAATTCACCTCCCGCGAAATCAAACAACTAGCATTCCGCATCGATGGCTTATTTCTTCCCACCACCGAAGAACCGGAAAAACCATTTTACTTAGCGGAAGTTCAGTTTCAACCCGATCCTGACTTGTACTACCGCATCTTTGGCGAACTCTTTCTCTACCTTCGACAATACAAACCGCCCCATCCTTGGCGCGTCGTTGTCATCTATCCCAACCGTCGCATCGAACAGGAACAGATGCTGCAATTTCAGGAACTCTTAACCAGTCAGCGCGTGCAGCGGATTTACCTTGACGAATTAGGAGAAGCAGCAGAGCGATCGCTGGGAGTAAAAGTTGTTAAACTGGTAATCGAGCCAGCAGATACAGCGGGAGAACAAGCAAGGCAGTTGATTGCAATGGCCCGACAACAACTTCCCGATCTCGCAGTTCAACGCGATCTAATTAACCTCATCGAAACAATCATTGTCTACAAACTTCCCCAAAAAAGCCGCGAGGAAATTGCCGCCATGCTGAATTTAAGCGAACTCAAACAAACTCGATTTTATCAAGAAGTCAAGCAAGAAGGCTTAGAAGAAGGTCTCGAACAAGGACTCGAACAAGGCAAGCAAGAAGGCGAGCGACTGGCGAAGTTAGAAGCCATTCGTCGGATGATAGCGTTTGGACTGAATTCAGAGACGATCGCCCAAATATTAGATTTGTCGGTCGAATTTGTGCGCCAAACAATTAAGAAAATCGAACGCGAATCAATGTCGGTTTCCGAACGAGCGATCGACTCGTTTATCGAACTATTAACTCAGCAGCGAGCGCTCTTTTCGTCGGAACAATTAACCGAACTAGCGCAGCTAATTGAACCTTTGTCTGATGAGATAGATGTTCTTTCAGCAGCGATCGCAACCTGGTTGGAAAATAACCCGGCAATTGGGGAAGCTCGATCGAAATTGCTCGAACCGCTACCGCCGAGTAACGCAGCAGAAAAAGTATCGCAAAGTTCGGGAAGTAGTGGAGATAAAGTGGGCGATCGGTTCAACAAACAAGATCTCAAAAATGCCATTTTATTGTAGTGCAACAGTGACTTCATCGACCACTATAGCAATATCGCAGTTTCAGCAGCTTGATCGCCCCCATTACGATCGCGAATAAGTAAAGTAATTTCTGTATCGAGTCGCTTGAGGAAAATCAGGAGTTTTCCCTCGCTGAATCGGTGAAACTCTCCATTCATTAAATGAGACACTTCAGGCTG
>JAAUPF010000306.1 GCA_012034575.1 Richelia sp. CSU_2_1
ACGACGGTTGTTTGACTGCTAGGATTTGTCGCCAAAAAATCTGGTGGTTTAGGCATCTCGCCTGCCAAATTATTGTTGTTTTTTACCAGTCGATTCGCCCGATCGCCTCCCGGTACAAATTTTGCTTGCACGACAGTTCGCTGACTGCTAGGAGACTCGCTTAATCCTGTTGAAATTGATTTTGTTGCGGGAGTTTCCAGGGGTTGCGATCGCCCGTAAACAATGGGAATTTGCTCGCCCTGAAAACCGATATTGCGATTCCTTCTTTGGGTGAGATCAGAAAGCAGAGGCAAGCGATTTGCAAACTGTTGCGATCGCCCCACAATTTCCCAACCCATGCTAGTATTAATTACACCCGGTTGTTCGATCGGACGCAACAATCTATGTATCAATTTTGAGTCTAAATCATCCTGCATTGTTATTTAAATTATGGGATTTTAGATGCGATATTTGAGATTAAAAATGCCTAAAAGCCTGCCATTTGAGCGCCAGCCCTAGCTGCTGCCAATCCCTTAGCGATCGCGGGTTTAGAAATTCCTTGATGCACCAATTCAACTCGTTCGATCGCGACTTGAGAATCATTAGCTGCATTAAATTGAGGTCCCGACCACTTGACAGGATAAGCCTTTTTAAAATTCCACCAAGTTACGGGAAGTCGCTTGCGATCTAACAACATAATCGTACCATTCTTGAACTTAACTTTTCCTTCTGTGGCACTTTCATACCAATTCCACAACGTATCGATATCGGTTAATCCGTGACTCAAAACCAAAGGAGGATAAACAACCCGCGTGGGAAATTTATGGGTGTATTCATTCACGCCGCCTTCTTGATATTCTTCAGTCTGAATCTCGCTGTCTAAACCCGTTACTTCGGAAAAATTCCCGGTCAGCAATCCATCGATTTCGATGACAAAGTTGTAAGCCATGTAAGGGTCATATCTCAATCCCGATAAATCGGTTCCCGCCGCAAATGCGGCATTTAAACCTAGTTTTTTAATCATTACTCTCACTCCTTTTCTATTACCTTTTCTACTAAATCCGGGGAATGCTATCCCCTTGATAGATCATCAGCCTGGAACCAGAGTCTATGCGTTGGCGAAGCCTGTCCGTAGGACTTATGCGAAGCACAGTGAACAATGACAACATAAAGAAGACGACAAACCCGGATTCGGTATTCCCTATTCTCTATTACCAATTACCAATTACCCATTACCCATTACCCATTACCCATTACCTATTCTCTGATTGATTTGAGAAATTTGAGCTACCCATTGTTGCCGATCGCGGTGTTCCATTGTCATAATATGTTCGTGGGACCAGTGAAAATGATAGGCTATATATGCTACCTCTTCCAGCAGTCGATCGATCGGGTAGCCAACTACTCCCCCAGCGGTACAGTTTCCACTTCAAACTCACCCTGACAGTGCGGACAAGTTACTAAAAAGCGGCTGTGTCCGTTTTGATTGATGCGTTGATACAAGTCTTGCAAATAGACTAAATCAGCAGAAAATAAACCTTCGATCGTCTTCGGATTGATCTGCTGAAGCGTTCCCAAATTGGTAATCACCCGCGACAATAAAATAATCACCAAATAGCCAGGATTTGCCTGTACTCGCGGGTCGCGTAGCGGTGCAATTTCATCATAGGCAGTAGATAACCTCATCGTACCTTCGCGGTGGATATTGCCTTCTGGATCTATGTAGCCTTGCGGCAATACAAAGGGAAATTCTGTTTGTTGAACCATAAAGTATTGTAGATTTGGGATTGATTAATTAAGAAACCGGGTTTCTGCGAAAAATCTTTGATTGCAAGCTAGAGAACTACAGAGAAACCCGGTTTCTAGCAGCGTTTTACGACCACTTATCTACAGTTATCCCTTCATGAACTAATTCCAAACTTTCGACTAGCACCTCATCAGAAGTTGCATTAAAATCTACTCCCGACCAATTTGTCGGCCAGCAGTTGGTTAAGTTCCAGCGGATTTTTTCGCTTCCGGTATGGTCGAGTAAAACGATTGAAATTTCTCGACGTTCGGCATTCCCTTTCATCAGGTTTTGCCGCCATTTCCAGAGTTCGTCGTTGTTGGTAACGCCTCGTTTTAGGGTGACATTACCATAGGTATTCAAGCCAGGAATTTTTCGCTTGGTTAGGGGGTCTGTTCCCTCGCGATATTCGGTAGCAGTTTGAGAAGAATTCAGACCGGCGCATTCTCTAAAACCTGCATGAATGATGCCATTCCATTCAACAAAAAAGTTACAGCTAGCATAGGGATCTGGTTTGTGGGGAGGTTTGATATCGGGCATGGTAAAAACTCCTTTGACAGTTGACAGTTGGTAGGGGCGGTGCCCCCGTGCCCGCCCTCAGTTGATAGTTGATAGTCGATCGATTGGTAGGGACCCTGCCCCCGCGGCCGCCCTCAGTTGATAGTAACAGTAGGGTGCGTCGCCACGGGGAATTCTTGCTATTTACAACAATATATAGAGCGACGCACCGCCCAGATTATCAATGGGTTTTTTAACCCAGATTTGTTGGTATGATTTACTTTTCAAGTCGTTACAGCAACACCCGTAGAACCGTGAATCAGGCGAACGATAATGAACTCGCAAGGAATCGTTGGCGCTAGACCAATTTCTGTGACAACTTGGCCGCTGTCTTGGATTTCGGGCGGGTTGGTTTCTTCATCGCACTTGACAAAAAACGCTTCTTGAGGCGTGTTGCCTTTGATTGCGCCTTGTCGAAATAGCGACTCGAAATAAGCAGTTAATTCCCGTTCGATCCGCAGCCACAATTTGAACTCATTGGGTTCAAAAGCAACATCGGCAAGGTTGCGATCGATCCAGCGACAAACTGTTAAAAATAACCGCCGCACGCTGATGTAACGCCAGCTAGGATCTGAACTTAAAGTGCGCGTTCCCCACACTCGAATTCCGCGTCCAGTTAAGGAACGCAAGCAGTTAACGCCTGTTGTTGCTGTCTTTAAATTGAGTTGTTCAAAGTCAGTGTTAGTGACAGTAAAACTCAGATCTAATACGCCTTCCAAAACATAGTTTGCCGGAGATTGATAAACACCAGCAGCGCGATCGCTACGGGCATAAATTCCAGCAATATGACCGCAAGGAGGAACCTCGAATAACTTAGTTTTCCCTGTTGCCTGTTGCCCGTTACCTGTTGCCTGTTGCCCGTTGCCTGTTGCCTTTTCTAAAGATGGAACTTTCAGCCAAGGGGCATACAAAGCACCGTTGATACTGGATAAACGCTGCTTTTGCTGCTGGATTTCCGGGGTCGATCGATTCATTGCATCGAGAATGGCAAAGCGATCGCCCAAAAGTTGGCAATGTTCTAAAATAGCCTTTTGCATCATCCAGATATCCGTATCTTTCTCTGCCTTCATGATGTCTGGCGCGCAAACAAGATCGATCGTATCCAAGGGTGCGATCGCATCCAATCCCGCTTGCAAAGCACTTTGAGTAGCCTCTTTGATGCGGACGACATAACAGAGACGACCCCCATTTTCAAAAAAGCCCCGCACCGCATAACCCAAGTAACTATCGGATAGCGACTTACCGAAATGCTGTTCAAACTGAGGCCAAAGTGTTAGCAATTGCGGTGTATTCAACGACCCAGAATTTGCTAAACCCAGGAATGCTGGCACGCCTGTCATCAGTTCCGGTTCTGGAGTCGAAAATACGTCCTCCAAATAAACACCAGGTATTCGATCGTTTGTCAGCATTTTTCCCTCCCTTTAACAGCAACCTACGCAAAGAAACCGGGTTTCTCTCAAAAATTATCGCTTTGGAACTAGAGATATATGCAGAAACCCGGTTTCTCGCTAATCGCTAATCGCAAATTCAAGAAAACCAGCAATTAGCAATTAACATCATTTACTACCCGGTCCTCCCCACTGACTGAGTTTGAAAATCACAAACTCAGCAGGTTTGACAACAGCAACTCCGATTTCGATAATTACTTGACCGGCATCGCGCACTTCTGGCGGATTGTTCTCCTCATCGCACTTGACAAAAAATGCCTGTTCTGGCGTATTGCCAAACAGCGCACCGCTGCGCCAAACTGTTAGCAAGAAAGCAGTAACAGTTCGTCGAATTCGCGCCCAAAGATCGGGAGAATTCGGTTCAAAAACTGTCCATTGAGTGCCTTCGTCGATCGACTCGCGCAAATAGTTAAACAAGCGGCGAATGTTGATGTATTTAAACTCGCCGTTAGCATCGCCTCCTAGGGTGCGTGCGCCCCACACTCGAATATTGCCATTGAGGTCGCGAATGCAGTTGATACCTTGAGGGTTGAGTCCATCCTGCTGGTTTTTACTAATTTTTTGCTGCATTCCCAAAGCCCCCATTACGACTTCATTTGCTGGTGCTTTGTGAACGCCCCTTTGGTTGTCTACGCGAGCATAAATTCCGGCCATATGACCGCTTGGCGGTACGGGTTTTTGTCCTTTAGTCGCTGGATCGAAGACTTGAATCCAAGGAAAGTACAAAGCTGCATAATTTGAATTGAATGGTTGCAGCTTTTTGACATCATCTGCTGTGCTGAGATCGATGGTTTTGGGACTGTCGAGGATGGCAACCCGATCGCCCAAATTAGTGCAATGGTCTTTGATTTTTCCCAGCACATCTATATTGTCGATGCCGGGGGCGGCAACAATGGCAATTTCATCGATCGCCTCAAACTTATTTAGGGCAGTTGCAATCTTATCTGTAGCTGTCACCCAAACCACGTAGCAGCGCGTTCCTCCGTTGTTAAAAAAGCCGTAGACTGCATGGGCTAGAGTATTTTGACCGTCAATATTTGAAAAGTCGCCAAAGAATTTCTTGAAGTCACCGAAGTTCGTACACAGCTTTACTTCTTCTGCTTCAACTGACTTAAATATCGGTTGATAATCAACCGTAATTTCACCTGTTGGCGCAGTAGTAGCAGTAAAGGAGATCTGAGATTTTCGATCTGCATTAACAATTGAAGCTGTAGTATTCTCAGTCTCACCAACTTTCACTTTAAACGATCCAGTAGTCGTTGAAACAGGAGACTGACTTAGATCGAAAGTCTTTTTTTCCCCATCTCCAGTACCGACTTTTTCTCCTTCTACTTTTTCCAGATTGATTTTGTAGATGTTGTTAGTACCATCTGGGGCGATCGCGCCTATAAATCCAGCGGTACTCGTGCCTACGCCCGCAATGGGAGCGATTCCTGATGAAATTTCCTCAACATATACGCCAGGAGAAAGATAAGTTGGCATGGTATTGACTCCTTAGATAAAAGGTCATTGGTCATTGGTCATTAGTCATTAGTCAGCAGTCATTAGACATCTCCTAAAAAGAATCTTAAGCCATTCAATCGATGTAGGGGTGAAGCATTTGGGCGATAGTCTGTGTCCCCAACCCTCTTAGTTTGTGTCCAAATGCTTCACCCTCCCCGCAGATCGATATCGATCGCGATCGCCTAATTTCTTTTTAGGAGATGTCTAATA
>JAAUPF010000067.1 GCA_012034575.1 Richelia sp. CSU_2_1
AGTTCGTTGGGGCCGTATTGCTGCAAGCGTTCTGACACCTGTTGCCCGCTCAAGCCCGCATCTTTGTCGCTGCTTAGCTGCTTGAGGGTTTTGTCAATTTCTACGGTGTGCCAAGAAGAGGGAGAATGTGAAGACATAAATTAGGATCGAGCGTGGGGCATAAAGGTGGATACGGCCAGATGGCTGCAGCCGGTGGATGCGGCATAGGGTATTGGTTCGAGGTAAGAAGCAGCAAGCTGGACACTTCTGTCGTTCTAGCTCTCTCGATTTGTTCTAGATTTACCGCTGATAGCACTAATCCACCTTACTACTAAAAATTAGCAATTTCTTCTGCTTTTCCCCAACTCCTGAGGACTCAGTCTTGTTGCTAAATCTCGCTCTTGCCGCCAAAATCTTGGGATGCAGCTCATTTTTGTCAGGGCTTTGCTACGCTTCGCCGAAGACTGGTGGCGAAAGCAGCGCGACAGGTAGCGCTCACCGCCGATCGGATTGCCCTATATACTATTTCCTTGGCTTTAACTCTTTATTTTTCAGATTTTCTTAATATTTGTAACTTTCCGTAACAAAAGGGTTCGTAATAATTTGTAATAAACAAACACTCGCAAGCATTGTATAAAGGTTAACTAAGGGTTGAAACGACAGGCTAACGTTAACAAAAACTAAGTTTGACAAAGTTTGTCGCATCTCATAAAAGGTGTAAAATTTTCTAAGATTTCTTAAAAGTCCGTTGCAATGTCACAATAGTGCAAGTCACAATAGTGAAGGTAGCGGAAAGGGAGAGATCGAGCCGACCGGCATTCATAGCTGGCGTCAACTTTCAACCCTTGCAGGCTCTAGCAGCCCGCACAAATTTAACTTAACGGTTTTATACCGCAACCAAACCAAATTAACTCAAGTAGGAGAGTTCGTTCATGTTTGACGCATTTACAAAAGTGGTTTCCCAAGCAGATGCCCGCGGCGAATTCCTGGCAGCCGGCCAATTGGATGCCCTCAACAGCATGGTTGCAGAAGGCAACAAGCGGATCGATGCAGTTAACCGCATCACCGGTAGCGCTTCCACAATCGTTGCTAACGCAGCTCGTTCTTTGTTTGCCGAGCAACCCCAACTGATCGCTCCTGGCGGTAATGCTTACACCCACCGTCGCATGGCAGCTTGCTTGCGCGACATGGAAATCATCTTGCGTTACGTCACCTACGCAACCTTCGCAGGCGACGCCAGCGTTCTCGACGACCGCTGCTTGAACGGTTTGCGCGAAACCTACCAAGCTTTGGGAGTTCCCGGTGCTTCTGTGGCAGCCGGCGTTCAAAAAATGAAGGAAGCTGCGATCGCGATTGCTAACGACCCCAACGGTATCACCCGCGGTGACTGCAGCTCGCTGATGTCCGAAATCGGTGGCTACTTTGACCGTGCTGCTTCTGCAGTAGGCTAAGAATCGCCCAGCGATAATTTCTTCGTGTAAAGATAGCGAGCGATCGCATTTAAGAAAACTCGCATCCGAGCAAAAATTTTGTACGAAAACCACAACAAAACATTAGGGAGACAGTAAAACAATGAAAACCCCCTTGACTGAAGCAGTAACCGCAGCCGATTCTCAAGGCCGCTTCCTGAGCAGCACCGAACTCCAAGTCGCCTTCGGTCGCTTCCGCCAAGCCGCTGCTGGCTTAGAAGCAGCCAAGTCCTTGAGCGCCAACTCTCAGCGCTTGATCGACGGTGCAGCCCAAGCAGTGTACAACAAGTTCCCGTACACCACCCAAATGCAAGGCCCCAACTACGCTTCTAGCGCAACGGGCAAAGCCAAGTGCTCTCGCGACATCGGCTACTACCTGCGCATGGTTACATACTGCTTGGTTGCAGGTGGCACAGGTCCGATGGACGAGTACCTGATTGCAGGTGTTGATGAAATCAACCGCACTTTTGAATTGTCTCCTAGCTGGTACGTTGAAGCTCTCAAGTACATCAAAGCCAACCACGGTTTGAGCGGTGATGCTGCTACTGAAGCCAACTCCTACCTCGATTACGCAATCAACGCCCTGAGCTAGATTTGCGTGATGCCCGGAAATGTAAGCTGCTGTTAGCTTAAGTGTTAGCGGTTGTTTACAATTCCGGGCATCTGCGATCGAAGCCAAACTTTGTCAATCACATTTAAAAAAAAATTTCTGTTTTTAAGCAAAAAGGGAGAAGCAAAGATGGCTGGATTGAGTGCAGCAGAACGCTTGGGAATAAAAGCATTTGAAGAAGCAGGACAGGTAGAATTGCGCCCCCACTGGACTCAAGAGGACGCACAAACCGTAATTCGCGCAGCTTACACTCAGGTGTTTGGCAACGAGTATTTAATGTCTAGCGAACGAGTTGCTAGTGCTGAATCTTTACTCTTGCAAGGACAAATTTCAGTTAAGGATTTCGTGCGGGCAATTGCTCAGTCGGAAACCTATCGGAAAAAGTTTTTTTACCCCAACGCCCAGACGCGACTGATCGAGCTTAATTACAAGCATTTGTTGGGCCGCGCTCCTTACGACGAATCGGAAATTGCTTTCCACGTCGATTTGTACAATGCCGAGGGTTATGAAGCTGAAATCAATTCATATATTGATTCAGTTGAGTATCAAGAAAACTTTGGCGACAGTGTAGTACCTTACTATCGCGGTTTCGCGACTCAAAGAGGTCAAAAAACCGTCGGTTTTAACCGGATGTTTCAATTGTACCGAGGCTATGCCAATAGCGATCGGGCACAAAACCAAACACAAGCTCGGTTAACCTGGGAAGTGGGTAGAAATATGGCTTCGCCCATCTACGCGGCAGGCAGCGGCAAAGCTCTTGCAGGCTTAGCTGGTGGTTCTCGGGGAGAAATGTACCGAGTCACCGTCATGCAAGGAGCGGCCAAATTTGCGCCCCAAGTGCGGCGGACAACAACCGAGTACCTCGTACCTTACGAACAACTTTCTTCGCGCCTGCAGCAAATAAACAAGCAGGGCGGCAGAGTGGTCAGCATTACCGCAGCCTAGAATCTAGTTGCCTGGAAAAGTCGAATAAAAGTAAGTTGAATAGAACGTAAAAAAACCTCACAAAATTAAATATTGTTCGGTTGACGCGATCGACTCAACTTACTACAAAAAATAACAGTTTTTGCGTAAGTCGCAAAGATTTCAAGTACAATAAGAGTTTCAATTTACAATCATCAATTTAGGAGAGATTCTGGTGGCTATTACAACAGCAGCATCCAGACTGGGAACATCAGCATTGAGCGAGTCCCCCAAAGTAGAATTGCGCCCGAACTATACCAAAGAAGACGCAGAAATCGCAATCCGAGCAACTTACCGTCAGTTGCTGGGTAACGATTACGTGATGAAATCCGAGCGCTTGACAAGTGCGGAATCTTTACTGCGAGATGGCAGTTTAACCGTGCGAGAATTCGTGCGCGCCGTGGCAAAATCTGAACTTTACAAAACTAAGTTTTTGTACAGCAGCTTCCAAACGCGGACGATCGAACTTAATTACAAACACCTGCTCGGTCGCGCTCCCTACGACGAATCTGAAGTGATTTATCACTTAGATTTGTACCAAAACGAAGGGTACGATGCTGATATTGATTCCTACATCGATTCAGTAGAATACCAAGAAAACTTTGGCGAAAACATCGTGCCTTACTACCGGGGTTTTAACACCCAGCGGGGACAAAAAACCGTCGGTTTCACCCGGATGTTCCGCTTGTATCGGGGCTACGCAAATAGCGATACATCTCAAATAGAAGGCAATAGCTCCCGCTTAGCCGTCGAGCTCGGCACCAACAGTGCTTCGGCAGTAGTCGGTCCCTCTGGTGGCAGCGAAGGTTGGGCCTATCGCCCTTCGGCACAAAACGTAACTCCCAGCAGCGGCTTCGGCGGCGCAGCAGCTTACGGCAAGGAAGGACGACTGTTGCGCGTGGAAGTGTCGGGAATTCGCACCGGCGGCTATCCCAGCGTGCGGCGCAGCAGCAAGGCGTTCATCGTACCAGTTGATGATTTGTCCTCGCAAATGCAGAAGTTTCAGCGCCTGGGCGGCAAAATCGCCAGCATTACTCCAATTTAGTTGTTAGTCATCAGTCATCAGTCGTTAGTAATTAGTAAAATTGCTGGGGATTAATGGCTAATGGCTGATGTCTTGCAGCTAACAGTCAATAGTAATTGTTAATTATAGTTGTTAATTAAGGGAAAAGAGTTAACTAACAATCACGAATAATTAACAGTTACCAATTACCAATTACCAATTACCAATTAAGAAGCTTATGTTAGGTCAAGTTGTAGCTGGGAAAAGTGGTAGCGCGCCTTCTGCAAATCGCTACTTCCGATATGAAGTTGCAGGTTTGCGCCAAAGCGATGATACGGAAAATATTGATTATTCGATTCGATCGAGCGCGAGTACATTTATCACCGTGCCCTACAATCGCATGAATCAAGAAATGCAGCGCCTTACACGCATGGGCGCTAAAATTGTCAGCATTCAACCGCTAAGCGCGAGCGAGCAACCATCGCACGAATAAACTTGAATTCCTCGCTCGAACGAGCCATCGAAATCTATCCCGATCGAACAAACTCCGCCTGCACGAACTAAGATTTATCCCAACCCGCGCAGGCGGGTTTTGTTTGTATAGTAATAATTTTATAATGAATAATGAACTTAAAAACATAAATAATAACTAATATGAAATGTAAAAAATATGCTATAAATGAATCCGATATCAGGCTGTAAGATCGAACCTAATTTGGTAGCAAACATTTAGATATTTCATATAACTAATGACAGATGACGGCTGTCAACTATCAACTGTCAACTGTCAACTGTCAACTGTCAACTGTCAACTATCAACTATGGATTATTACGAATCTGATGCAGCGCCTGCGGGCGTAGATGGCGAATCTCTAACAGTCGAACAGGCGATCGCAAATTTGCATTCCCCAGATTACAGTCTCCGCTATTACGCTGCTTGGTGGGTTGGCAGATTTCGAGTAAAAGAACCAGCAGCAATTGCAGCTTTAATTGCGGCTTTGCAAGAAGAGTCAGAACAAACAAAAATTGGCGATTATTCTTTACTGCGAAATGCGGCAAGGGCCCTGGGAAAATTGGGCGACAAACAAGCTTTACCGGCACTGATTCGCTGTTTGGAATGCGCTGATTATTACGTGCGGGAAGCGGCGGCTCAAGCTTTAGAAATGCTCGGCGATCGCGATTCTATTCCACCGTTAATGAGACTTTTAGATGGGGGAATTTCTGTGGCGGTGCGCGTGCCGGGCAAATCGCATTTAGTGCAGCCTTACGACTCGGTAATTGAAGCTTTGGGAACGCTGCAAGCCACAGCAGCCATACCGCTAATTGCACCTTTTTTAGAACATTCTGTGGAAAGGGTGCAGTACGCAGCAGCGCGGGCGATGTATCAGTTAACTGGTGAACCAGCTTACGGGGATAGGTTGGTAACTGCTTTGAACGGGAATAATTTGCAGTTGCGACGATCGGCTTTAATGGATTTAGGGGCGATCGGCTATTTGCCCGGAGCGCCAGCTATTGCGGAAACTTTAGCAGAAAATAGTATGAAATTGATTGCCCTGAAAGGAGTTTTGGAGCATCACCTCGATCGACAATCTTCTCTATCTTTGTCAGATGAAGCTATCCAAGTTATGAACTTAATGGATAGTTTGCTTTAGACGGATTTGCTCCTGCTATTCTCTTAGTCCGCGCAGGCGGACTTTGTTCGTATAGAAGCGGTTTCAACCGCCGAGTTATATCGGAAATATCTAACCCGGATTTAGGATCGTATTGTTGCTCGATCGCCCGCAAAAAAAAATGGAAGAATTTGCTCTTCCATTTGGCAATAAAAACTAATTGTCTTGAGGGCAAACCACTTCTATCGTTGCTGATTTACCCGACGCAATCAAATTAAGAATTAGACGGCGGCCAACTCAGGAACCGGGCGCTTGCTGTGGCGGATACCTTCGATCGCCCCTGCATAATCTTTAGCCTTAAACACAGCAGAACCAGCAACAATCGCATTTGCACCCGCTTCCAAAACCTGCCAAGTATTGTCCACCTTCAAACCGCCGTCCACTTCAATCCAAGGATCGAGACCTCTCTCATCGCACATTTGGCGCAGTTGGCGAATTTTCGGCAGCACGCCCGGAATAAAACTCTGACCCCCAAAACCCGGATTGACGCTCATAATCAGCACCAAATCGCAAAGTTCCAACACGTACTCGATCAACTCCAGCGGCGTCGAAGGATTCAGCACCACCCCAGCCATTTTGCCCAATTCCCGAATTTGACCGAGGGTGCGGTGCAAGTGAGGCGAAGCATTGTGCTCGGCGTGAACGGAAATGATGTCAGCACCAGCTTTAGCGAAGTCCTCGACATACTTCTCCGGTTCCACAATCATCAAGTGGACATCCAGAGGTTTCTTCGTTACAGGGCGAATTGCTTCGACAATCAGCGGTCCGATCGTGATATTAGGTACAAAGCGACCGTCCATCACATCTACGTGAATCCAGTCGGCCCCGGCGCGATCGACCGCCTGAATCTCATCTCCAAGACGGCTAAAATCGGCTGATAATATTGATGGAGCAATAACAATCGGTTTTTGGGATTGGGTCATGACTAAATACGTTCTCCTGTCTCCTGTGCTGTATCCAGTCTATCAAAATGCGGCTCTCCAAACCCTGAAATTGTGCGTCAACCGATAAACTCGCTCTTTCCAGAGGTCAAAGTATCCGACTCTTTTGCGTGGGTTTTCCCGCGCAAAGCAACCGCCAACGCGCAAAAAATCCCTAAATCAGCTTAAAATTAAGCACTCTTATGAAAAATACAGATCCGTTAGAAAATCCTGACCTCGATCGAGCAAGTCTGTTTGTATTAATAATCCCAGTCATCGGATTCTTTCCCGCCCTGTGGACGCTTTACCGCCGTCAGGGCAGCCCGGAACGAAAAGCCGTCAGCCGCTTGGCAATTGCCCTTGCTTTTAGCTGGCTTTTAGGACATATTTTGTTAGAAGCCGGAGCTCTGTCTGCGGAAACTCGGACAGTTCCCATGTTATTAATGAGTAGCCTGTTGACCACCAGTTATTTCATCGTCAGCCTCGGTCTGATGGTACGCCTCTGGAAGCGTCAGCCGCTTTGGTTGCCCGGAATCAGCCGTGCAGCCGAACAATTTCTCGGCAAACATTTATCATAGTCTAGGGTTTTTTATTCCCAAACTGTGTCGATCGAGTGCGTCGCTAAATTGATACTACAAATTGCCATTATCTTTTTTATTCTAGTTGTGTGTGAGGAAGCCAGTGCCAGCTCAAAAAACTCCTAATCAAGACCATACCAAGCAAGCAACAGCTCAATCTTCAACTAAAAAATCTTCCCAGCCCCACAGAGGCCGCTGGCTGGGATTTGGTTTCGGCTTAGCGGGAGTAGCCATGCTCTCTGCTACAGCCGGAGCTTTGCTAGCTGTTTCTCTGTCTACAACTCCCCTCCAACAGCAAAAATTGAGTCCCGAAGAAGCTGCAGTATTTTCTAAAAACGATATGGCTAAGCTCAGCATGAAAATGCCGGAGCTCACCCGCCCAGTTAATATCTTAGTTCTAGGAACGAAAGTTCTGACTACAGACCTCGAAGGCAGTTACAACAAACAGCTCGGATACGATGTGTGGGAAAACTCTTTCAAAGGGTTAACCGATACTATGCTGTTAGTCAGGTTTGACCCGCAAAATAAAAAGTTAAGCGTACTTTCTATTCCGCGAGATACCCGTACCTATGTTGAAGGTAGGGGACAGGTGAAAATCAATGAAGCTAATTACTACGGCGGTCCGGCTGCGTCAGCGAAGGCCGTGAGCGGACTCCTGGGCGGCGTGGGAATTGACCGCTACGTTACAGTTAACGTTCACGGTATCAAAAGTTTGGTAGATGCTCTCGGCGGCATCACGGTTAATGTTCCTAAAGACATGAAGTATACCGACCAAAGCCAGCATTTATATATAGATTTAAAGGCTGGAAAACAGCTTCTCAACGGCGAACAAATCGTGCAGTATTTGCTGTACCGCCACGACAGTTTGGGTGACATCGGACGGGTGCAGCGGCAGCAAACTTTGATGCGGGCTTTTGTGGAAGAGGAAGTTAATATCGGTTTGCTCTCCAAAATGCCGAAACTGCTGTCGGTGATTCAGTCTCACATCGATACGAATTTGAGTATTGAAGAATTGGTCGCTTTGGCAGGTTTTGCTACTCAAACTCAGCGTGCTGACGTGCAGATGATGATGGTTCCCGGTCAATTCAGCGATAATAAGGATTACAAAGCTAGTTATTGGCTGCCGGATCAATATGCTATTGAAACTATGATGGCAGAACATTTTGACTTCGGTCAAAATACTTGGCAAATCGAGAATGCTGATGCAACTTTTCTCAAGGTTGCGATTCAGGACAGTACGGGCGATGAATCGGCTGTTGAAGATTTTGCCAATACTTTAACTGCTGCTGGCTATCGGAACGTTCAAGTTTACAAAAACTGGTCTGAACCGCTAGATGTAACTACGATCGTGGCTCAAGATGGTGATATCAAAAGTGCTCAGGCTATCCGCCAATCTCTGGGTTTTGGGGATGTTTTGGTGGAGAGTACGGGTTCTTTGCAGTCGGATGTAACGGTGCGTTTGGGCAAGGATTGGTTGCAGAAGAGAGCTCAAACTGGTGGCGGAGTTAAGCCTTTTTAAAGATGGCAGAGTCCTCGTTGGTGAAGTACATTTAAGTCAAAATATATTCCGGTAGGGACGCGGCAATGCTGTGTCCCTATCTCTGCTACGTATAGCAGTTGACAGTTGACAGTTGATAGTTGCGATCCGCGAATCAAACCGTCGATACTAGCAGGATCGGGACTTTATTCGTGAGTTCCTGAATGTCAAGAGCACCGGGCGCGATTGCTATACTTCATTTCGATCGGGGTTAGGTTGATGAATAAAAATTCTAAAATAGACCGACAGCGGGAACATCAAGCAAACGAACGTACCTTTCTTGCATGGTTGCGAACTTCACTCGCTTTAATTGGTTTTGGCTTTGCTATCGCTCGCTTCAGTTTATTTCTCCGTCAATTTCAAGCTACCGTAACTCAGCAAGAAGTTGCTGCTCATCCTTTCTTGAACTCCGAAAATTTAGGGCTAAGTTTGGTCGTTGTTGGTATTGCGGTTATTGCTGTAGCAGCATGGCGTTACGATCGAGTTTTTTGGCAAATCGAACGAGGTGATTATCGCCCAAATCGCCTGCTAATTTGGATTCTGGCGGGAGTTGTGATGCTTTTAGGCACTTTAAGCATTCCGCTGTTGCTCTGGCGGGAGCGGGTCAATATGGCTCCTACTTCAACTCCTAAAAATTCTCAACGATAACTATCTGTAAGAATGCAGCAGTTAAAGTTTCTAATTCTCTCCCCCTATCAATTTCTATCACTTCACACCTAACACCTAACACCTCTAATTAGCCCGCTGTAAAGGTACAAAATCATAACCCGCAGCAGATTGAGGATCGGAGGCAATTTGTAAAAGCACTACATTGCTGTTACGATCGCCCGTAGATAAAAACTTAATTTCTCCGCTAGCACCGCTCACTTTAAAATTATAATCCGTCAAAGTCTGTGCTAAGATAACCCGTCCCTGTTGGCCGCTTTTCGGAGTAATTTGCCCGATCGATCTTCCCACGCGCAATACCTCCACTGCATCGTAACTCATAGCAGCCCGCCAGTTGACATTAATCCCCCACAAACTCCTCGCCGACGCAGTAAAATTTTGATTTTTGCTGGCTGCAAAATGCCAGGGTACGGGAATTATTGTCCCCTGCAAACTTGCTCCGCCCTCTTTTAATAAATCTGTATTGTACATAGCATCGCCGCCAATTACAGGCAAACGGTTTTGATTGAGTCGAGCAATTTCTATAACAGATTTTATTGTATCTGAATCCGGCAGCAATACCAATACATCCGCTGCAATTCCTGCCACTCTTGACGCCGCATTTGGCTGGGATAAATCTACTTCTGCAACTACTTGACCGCCTTCTAAAACTAGAGTAGTGGAAAATGTTGTTTGCAGCGATTTGCTGTAGGAACTTTGGGAATTGTAAAAAACGGCAGCAGTGTTTTTTTTCAGGTCATTTAATATATAGCGAGCCAAAGCAGTACCGCTGAATTGATCGCTCGGTGCAGTCCGAAAAATGTAGTTAATTCCATCTGCGCGCTTGGGGAGTTTTGCTAATTCCGTGCTGGTGCTAGTGGGGGCGATCGCCACAATTTGATTTTCACTGTAAATCGGCGCAACAGCTAAAGATGTTTTGCTGCTGCCGTGCCCGATAACTGCTAAAATATTGATATCTTTTACGAATTTTTGAGCGATGGCTTTTGCCCGAGTTTCATCGTTCCCGTCATCGGCAATTACTACTTTTAATGGCACTCCAGCTTTAATAGCTTCATCTTGAGCTTGAGCGATGCCGCGCAAAATTTCTGTCGCAGCGCTGAGACTGTCGCTCACCGGAACAACTGCCGCAATTTTAATTGCTTCCGCACTGTTGACGCGAGCGTTATTCAAGTAAATTAAGGTTTCCGGGTCAGTTCGATCGATCTTGAAAGCTGCTTCTAGTTTGCTGACAGCCGCAGCCCAATCTCCTGCCGCAAAAGCGGTAATCCCTGCTTGTTTGTCGGGATTGTTGCTTGCCGGAAATAACAGCCGATCGCCCGCACTGATATAATTGCTGACATCGATATCTGCCGGAGAATCTGTTAGTCTTTGTGGTTCTTGGGAAACCTCCGAATTCAAATAATATTCTGCCAAATTTATAGCATATTTTAGCGAAGTTTTTAACTCTTTTTTAAATAAAAAAGCTCCCGCACCTAAAGCAATAATAGCAATTGCAAATATACCGAAAATCAAAGTTTTTTTACCACCAGTTGCAACTGTTTTCCTACTATCGCTGCTAGCTACAGGAGGAGTTATCTGTTCCTGCAAAGCCAGCAGCATTTCTTTAGCAGTTTTGAAACGGGCGCGCGGGTGAAACCTAATTGCTTTATCCAAAACCGCCCCAAATCTAACGCTTACTTTTCCCGCACGATCGCGCCAGACAATCTCTCTAGTTTGTGCGTCAGTTTCTAACTCCTGCGGCCAAATTCCAGTTAGCAAATAAATTGCCGTCAATCCCAAACTGTACAAATCGCTAGCATATTCAGGCCTTCCCGCAGCTTGTTCCGGGGCCATAAATTGCGGAGTTCCCATCGAAGCAGTGACATCGCATCCCAAAGTATCTACCTCGCGATCGAAGGTTTCTTTTACCACACCAAAATCTATCAATACCGGTTGACTGTCTGACTTGCGGAACAGAATATTTTGCGGTTTAACATCTCGGTGTATAATCTGTTTTTCGTGAATGTAATCCAAGACCAACAGCAAACTTGCGAGGATTTCTTTTACCTCATGTTCGCTCATTTTGCCGCCATTTTTTACTTTGTCGCTCAAAGTTTCTCCGTCGATCCATTCTTGCGCGAGGAAAAACAAGCCATCTTCCTCAAAGTGACCGTAAAGTTCGGGAATTTGAGAATGTCCTTCGCCCAATTTCTCCAAAACAGCAGCTTCTTGAGCAAAACGTTCTCGCACGCTTTGGTCTATTTTAGGATTTTTGGTGTTGGGTTTGAGCTGTTTAATTACGCAGTGGCGGTGAGAAGGCATTTGCATATCTTCCGCCAGCAATGTCAAGCCAAAACCGCCCTCTCCGAGTTTTTTAATTACCCGGTAGCGGTTGTTCAATATTCGATCGATCGATTGTTGTTGTTCCGCAGCCAGTAATAATTCGCCATTAATTTCCACCTTGCTTTCTAAAGCGAGAATGCCGTATTTGCCGCTGCCATTTGGTTCTGCGTGAATTAATTTGGATTGAGTGTCGGTGTCTTTTAACTTTTTCTTGATTTCGATAATGCGATCGACCACTATTTTATATTCACCACCTTCCGGCGGACGCTTGTACATCGCATTAAAAATCGCGGCCGGTTCGATATATTTACCGTAGTGCTTGCTCAACAGCAGCAGCACGACATATTGTTCTTTGTTCAAGTCTACACACTCTGAACCTAGCTTAACTGTGCGGGTTTTAGTGTCGATGTTCAAGTTATCCATAGGAAAAAATTACAGTTGAGAGTTGTTCGGGAGTTTTGAATTTTGAGTTGAGAGTTTATACTTGAGAGTTGAGAGTTGTTTTTATATCGAAAATGCGATCGGTCTCGCTCAAAGGAATGTCTTTAGAACCATTGACACTTTTCACTATTACTCTTTTTTTCGATCGCATTCGATCGATGCGCTAGTAATGAAATACTCATGTATTCGATCGCTTAATTACCTACCTCAAACAAACCGATCTAAAATCATCTCATGCAATCGCACAAACGGATGCTGCAATAAAGCATTCCAATCAGCCTCTAATGTCGCCAAAGAAGATATTTTTTCAAATCCAGTTAACTCTGCCAGGGCTTCATACTGCAGATCGTTGTCAGCATAAATCAGCAGCCGTTCTTCTAAGGTAGTTGTTTTTAATTGACTCAAAAGTTTGTCGCGCAGGGGAACTAATTCGGTGAGAGTTTCATACCACAAACCGCATTCAGCCAACAGCAAAACGCGCTGTCTCGGAGATGCTGTTTCTAACTGAAGCAAAATTTCTGGTCTCATTGCTATGCGCTCAATCCACCCGTGGCGGGAGATATTCCCGCACAAAAAGCACCAGCGATACTTCTTGCCAGTTTCGAGGGAAGGTGAATTTGGGGGCAAGCGAAAACTCGCAATTCCTGCTGTTTGTTCTAGTTCAAAAAAAGTTCGGAAAACTACTTCTTGCTGTTCGTTCCGCAGCACAAACTCAAAGGGAATAACATCAGGAAATGGAGCCGGTAAATACAGCCAAAAAGTCGGGTGCGCGATCGCTGTCAATCCGAAATTTGCCGCCGGAATCAGTGCTAAAAAGTTGTGAGGATCGCGGCTGCCCGCATCGCCGCGATCGCCCGGTGCGCCCCGCGGGGGGGGATCGTAGGCGAGTACCTGCGACTGTAAATGCGGTTCCCCCAATGAATCCGCGATCGTCGCTGCCAATGTTGGTTGAACGATTGTTACGGCCACCAACAAATTAATCGCTGCCTGCTGCAGGAGCAGTTTTTTTGCATTCATAACTATTTGCCAAGTATAAGTAAAAATTCGAGTTCGATCGCGCTGCACCCAGAAAACTATCTTGGCAAATTTTTCTGCTAGCGTCTATAGTTCATTAGTTTGTAGTAAGGACTCCTGTCCTCACTACAAACCGTACTTATTTTATCGAATTTGTCAACTCAATCTTTTACTGTCAACGATCGGCCATCAACTATCAACTCTCAACTGTCAACTATAAACTGTCAACTGTCAACTGTTTACCCCAAACCCATCGCATCATTTTCGCACACTAACAATTTACCTTTCCCCTCGTAAAACCAAACATAACCCTCACCGCCACCTTTACCAAAATGACCTAATTTTCGATAATCTTCTTGAATCCCTTTGGTAAATCCTTTCACTAAATCGCAATCAGCAATTAATGTTTCACCTTGTTTGAGTTCCACAATCTTACCCGGTGCAGTTGTTCCCGCCACCACCGTTGCTTGTTGTTCCCGCATCGCCGTAACCGCAATCCTCCAGCGGCCGTCTCCAGAACCTACCATTTGCCGGTATTTTAGTTTTTTAACGCCCATAACTACGTTGTCCGAACAAAACTGAAATACGCCATCATCAAACTCCCACTGTTCGGTTCCCGAAAGTTCGATCGTCGTGTAATGGAGGAAAGAACCTTTTGGTTTTGGCTCTAAATTAACCGTACCATTTCCGTGATATACGGGAGCGTTGTAATCCATTTCTGTTGTCAAAGATACCCACATATCTTTTAAAACATTATCAGTTTTATAAATCCCGTAAGTCAATTGACCCATGCACCAGTGCAGCGCGCCTTTTTGAATTATGACGCCGGAATTGTTCAACTGAATTTCTACTTGCTGAACGAAGGGAATATTTTTGGTGGGGTGGTACAATCTGTTGGTTTCTTTGTTGATGTTGTTTTGCAAGTACCACAAGTCTGTAGGCTCCAACAGTTTGACTTCGTAGTTCATATTTTTCATGGCGGATATCCTCGCTCTATATTGAATATTTTACAACGAATATTGGACGGATCGGCGGTGTAACATTGAAAATTTTTGACTGCAACTGCTATTTTTTCAAACCTGCAATTTTTATACACCTAAACCGACATACATATCAGTAATTCCCGGCCTGCAGAGTAGTAGCAGGTTGCGAGTAATCGTTCGGTCATCTTTTTGTCAGGTAACTTTAACTCGATCGTGAAATTTATTTTTGGCATACTTATTTTTGGCATACTTATTTTTGGCGTGCATTGTCTGCTACTCTAAATGTATCTAGCTATCTTACCAATAGCAGACTGCTTTCCTCCACAATTCTTGAGAAAAATTTATGCCTGCGATCGCGACATCCCCCAATTCAACCACTTTAACTGAAATCGACTCAGGATTGCCCAATATTTGCGGTTCGGAAACGGAAATCAATGCGGCCGCTAACAGTAACGAACCAGTCTTTTTACCTACAACAAATCTGCGCCTGGAAAACATTCAAGCTGGATTTGCCTGCGCCCTGCATATGCACCAACCTACAATTCCTGCCGGTGCAAACGGCGAATTAATTAGCAATCTCCAGCAGATGTTTGAAAATCCAAACCAAGGAGACAATCACAACGCTGGAGTTTTTGCTTGGTGTTATTCCCGCATGGGTGAATTCATTCCCCAATTAATTTCCGAAGGCTGTAACCCGCGCATCATGCTCGATTATTCGGGGAATCTGCTGTGGGGATTGCGCCAAATGGGACGCGATGATATTTTCAACAATCTCAAGCGAATTACCTGCGATCGTCAATACCAACCTCACGTAGAATGGCTGGGGACAATGTGGAGTCACGCCGTCATTCCTTCCACGCCAATTCCCGACATCAAACTCCACATTCAAGCATGGCAGCATCATTTTGCCGCCATTTTTGGCTTAGATGCCTTGCAGCGCGTTAAAGGTTTTTCGCCGCCAGAAATGCACTTTCCCAATCACCCCGACACTCTTTATCAATACATCAAAGCTTTGAAAGAATGCGGCTACCGCTGGCTCATGGTGCAGGAACATTCCGTAGAAAATCTTGACGGTTCGGGATTGTCGCAAGACCAAAAATACATTCCAAATCGTTTAGTTGCCCGCAACTCTCGCGGCGAAACAATTAGCATTACAGCCTTGATTAAAACCCAAGGTTCCGATACTAAATTAGTCGGTCAAATGCAGCCGTATTACGAAGCAAAAGTCCGACAAAAACAGCAAATCGGCGGCATCACAGTTCCTTCCTTAGTAACGCAAATTGCTGACGGCGAAAATGGCGGCGTGATGATGAATGAATTTCCCAGCGCCTTTTTCAAAGCTTGGCACGAAAACCGCGAACAAGGTGGCGGAAAATCCGGTGTTGTCGGTTTAAACGGCACTGAATATTTGGAGATAATTGAAGCTGCGGGCGTCAATCCCGAAGATTATCCTGCGTGTCAGGGAATCAACCAGCACAAAATTTGGCAGCAAGTCGATCCAGATAATGCAACACCGGAAAAAGTAGAAAGTGCGATCGCGCAACTCAAGCAAACCGATCGTAATTTTCACATGGATGGTGCTTCTTGGACTAACGATTTGAGTTGGGTAAAAGGCTACGAAAACGTGTTGGAACCGATGAATCAACTCAGCGCAGCATTTCACAAAAAATACGACCCCCTGTTGCAAGCAGATGCTTCAGTTACCAAGCAATTTGAATACCAGCAAGCTTTGCTTTACAATTTGTTATTGCAAACAAGCTGTTTCCGATATTGGGGACAGGGAACTTGGACTGATTACGCCCAAGAAATTTACGATCGCGGTGCGGCTTTAGTTCGTTAGTTTGTAGTAATTGAGTTAGTTTTTAGTGTGGACTTTAGCTTGCAACATTTCAGAAGACTTTAGTCCGCACTACCAGCTTTACGATCGCCCAGCGTTCAATTTTGCCGGATCGTAAAAATCAGTAAATTGGCGCACGTAAGGTTCGTGAAACGCTAAAATTATGTCTTGTTTCGGCACGCCCATCGCAACTAATCGATTGGCAATTCCCTCTTCCGTACCATCATGCTGAATCCAAATTTTTCCCTGCTTGATATCGAGATATAAAACACAGCCAAAATCCCGTTTATCTCCGCGCCAGCCCACATAAAGTAATTGGTAGCGATCGTGCTCTGAATCGAAAAGCGTCTGCAACTCATACTCTTGAGCATTTGGTGGTATCCGAACGCGCTTAGCGCGTTCTGACAGTATTTGTCGAATGTATTGTCGGTATTCTTCTACAGCCATTGATTGATAACCTCCTGTTGCACGTCGTAAATCACTAATCGCAATTGATATCGATCGACCGCAGACACAATAAACCTTCGTTGAAAGAAAGTTTGATAAAAAGGGTCAGCAGTAATCCTCCAACCTTCTTTTTCTAAAGCTGCCCTGACAACATCATGAAATCGATCTTTCGCCATCTAATTTCACCCTCCTCCATTTTACTAATTCACCGGAATTTCAATCCAAAATTCTGTACCTTGACCCGGTACGGAAACGCATTTGAGTACGCCTTGATGTTTCTCAACTATAATTTGGTAGCTGATAGACAACCCCAAACCCGTACCCCGGCCTACAGGTTTGGTAGTAAAAAATGGGTTAAATATATTAGATATTAAGTCTTTGGGGATGCCGTGACCGTTGTCTGCAATGCAGATACCAACAGTTTTGGCGTCTAGCATTTGAGTGTGAATCCGAATGCTCGGTGAGGGAACATTGGGAATTAAATAGCCCGTGCTTCGATCGAGATTTTCCTGTTTTACAGCAATCTTTTCTGAGGTTAAAGTTGCCTCTATAGAACTCGATCCCGGCCCGATCGCACCCGTACCGAATTCCCTCGGTTTCATTTCCAAAGCGTCCACCGCATTGCCGATCAGATTCATAAATACCTGATTCAAAGAACTAGCATGGCACTCAACTAGCGGCAAAGATCCGTAATCTTTGATAATTTCTATGTTAGCCCGATCGGACCTGGCTTTGATTCGGTGATGCAAAATCAATAGCGTACTGTCAATTCCCTCGTGAATGTCAACAGCTTTCTTTTCAGAACTATCGAGCCGGGAAAAATTGCGCAAAGATACCACTAATTGACGGATGCGTTCGACTCCCAATTTCATCGAATCCAAAATCTTCGGCAAATCTTCCATCAGAAATTCCAAATCTATCGCTTCGACGCACTCGTCAATTTCTGGGTTGGGATTGGGATAATGCTGGCGGTAAAGTTCTACCAAACAGAGCAAATCTTTGCTGTATTCGCTGGCGTGGGAAATATTGCCGTAGATAAAATTAACTGGGTTGTTAATTTCGTGGGCGACGCCAGCAACGAGTTGTCCGAGGCTGGACATTTTTTCGGTTTGAATTAATTGAGCTTGAGTATTTTGGAGTTCGGCGAGAGTTTTAGCTAGCTGTTCGGCTTTGGTTCGCTCGGCTGCGGCGGCGTTGAGACTGTCTTGATAGAGTTCTGCTTGGTGAATGGCAATTGCGGCTTGATCTGCTAAATTTTGCAGCAATTCTTGTTCGTAATTTTGCCAAATTCTCGGCTCGGAACATTCGTGAACGATTAGCAATCCCCAAAATAAAGGTTTTTTACCGATCGGCACGATTAAACTTGCTCTCACCTGCAAACCTTCTAAAAAGTCGCGGTGACAGAGCGTTAAATCCTCGCTGTAAATGTCGTGAATTGCGCGTACCTTTCCTTCCCGGTAAAGACAAGTTGACCCTTCGGGAAAGCATTCTGCTGGAGATTTGAGACCTAAAATCGAGTTCCAGCGACCCCGAACTTGTTCGACAACAACCTCGCCCTGTTTTACCGGATCGAATTGGTAAATCACCGTGCGATCGGTATTTAGCAAAGCAGTTACTTCGCGGACGATCGTTTGCAATATAGTTTTTAAATCTAAAGTGCTGCGGATTTGGTCTCTAACTCGCGTCAATACTTTGGCAAAGTCCAAGGATTTTTGCAATTGGGCTGTACGTTCTTCGACTTGACGCTCCAAGCTAGCATTCAAAGCCTGCACTTCTTTGTAAAGAACGTACTGTTGGATTGCCGAACAGAATTGGCTCCCGATCGCTTTAGCTTGTTCGATGTCGCCCCAATTCCACTCCTGCGACTGACCTTTTTTGATTTCTCGCCACACTTCAAATGACTGTCTGGGAAGTATTTGTTTGGCACTCGGATCGAAGCGTCCTGCCCAGATTTTTTCAGTTTCAATTTCATTTCTAAAAATTGTCAAACAGCCCAATAATTTCTGTTGGTATTGCAGGGGAATTACCAGCAAGCCGCGAATTTTAGTGCCTTGGAAAGCAGGAACTAAGACTCTGAATAAGGGTTCTTTGTATAAATCTGTAATTATCCAAACTGGAAATTGAGAGTGAGAATTTGGTATGTTAAAAATCCATTCGCTGGTGTTAAAACCTTGAGCGAGAAACTGCTGCCACAGGGGATGAGTTTCGATCGCCCTAATTTTTTCCCAACTTGGAAGTATTGGTTGCTGTCCGGTAGCGAACAGTTCAAAGTCTGAATCTGCCGGGGAAAATGAAGGGGGAATTAGATTTTCTCCCGACTGTTGAAAACCTGTATTTGTATTTGTAACCGATCGGCGATCGCTCCTTTTTGGGCTGTTGATGTAAAGCCTGCCACCGCTACCTTGCAAAGCAGCAACAGTTGCTTCTAAAGCTTGCTGCAATTGCAGGTTTGTCTGACCGTACAGCAGGGTTGCTATGCGGTTTGTTGTGGCTTCGCGGGCTGCTTGAGAGCGGGTTTTCTGGAGTAGGATGGAATGGGCGATCGCGTTCGATAATTGATCTGTTACTAGCTGAACTACTTCTAAATCTGTTGCAGAAATACTGCACGGGAGTGAGTGGTGGGATACTAAAAGTCCCCACAGTTTGATATGAGTTTGTCGGTTATTTTCTGCGTCGTATCTCGTCAGGCACCCCGGTGTGTTGCAAGTATTTGTATAGCCGTTTGCGATCGCACTTTGGCGGTGCAAAATTGGCAAGACTAGGGAAGATTGCACTCCCATTGCTGTGAGATAAGCTTTGTGGCAAGGATCGAGCATTCGGTAGTGCATCTCTTCACTTGCTAAGGGTTGGCCTGTTGCTAGGGCATCGAGGGGACTCAGGGCGATCGTACCGGCACTGACATCTACTATTGTCCGCTGGCGCGAGTTGAGATACATCTCGCGGGCATTAATGGGAATGTCATCTGCTGGAAAGTTTAATCCTTTCAAAGAAGGGAGGCGGTTGCTATTAAACGACTCTGCCACAACTTCGCCGCTGCCGTCGGCACTAAATCTATAAATCATAATGCGATCTGTTTCTAAAAATGACCGCAATTCTCGTACAGTGCAAGCTAAAATTTCTTCTAATTCTAGAGATTGACGGATGCGTTCGGTGATCCGGCGCATTAGAGCTTCTCTATCTAGTCGTTGTTTTAAATCTTGAGTATTTTCAGGTAGTTTCATAGGTTTCCTTAAAAGTCGCGATAATAAGAAATTTTGATATTGAGGGTGTGTTCGATCGCGCTTAATCGATCGAGGTTATTTGAGGTCATGCTGCGACTTGCCCACTCAGTACGCCTGCAAGCAAAGCGATCGATCGCGGATGAATTCAAACCGCCTGCAGTGCGTTCCCCATCAACCGCGTTGAATTGCTTTGCTTTCTGCTCTGGCTTGAGTTCTAAAACTAGCAGAGTTGCTTCGTGTTTCGACCTATTCCTATGTTAGCAAAATTTACATAACATAAATTGAGAATCTTTAACCCGAGCGTCATTTTAGAGATTTGTGTTACCGTGTCAAAGTTATCTATTCCCACAGGTAGAGAAGCGTAGGGTACGCCGCCAAGTTTAATAATTATTATGTTAATTATTTTATAAATTTTTTGCAATCTGCGACTTTTTCCGAATCGGCTACCAATTTTTACAAACTTTTGTCCGCCGGCAATTAAATTGAGCCTCGGAAAGCTTCTCAACCCGCAAGGCGTTGAGAGATTTCGCTGCGGACGCTCATCAAAATTTTGCCTAAATGATTTTGTCCGGTTTTGTCGCAGCCGCAACCCCAGTAGTAATCCGTTGGGGAATCCTCCACAATCGGGCGATCCCCAGTGGCAAGGAGAATAGTTTGAATGTCGGCATGAGTAATAAACTTAATTTTAACTGCTTCGTGCATAATTGCAATTTTCACCTGCTCCCAATCCGATCGAAGGCAATGACTTGGATGGCGACCAATTGCTGCTGCTGCTTGAGGGGTCGGTACGCCTCGAATCATGGCAATTAACCTTTCATCAACACTACCTACAAATTTTTGAGCTTGATAGTAATGTTCCACCGTTTGCCAGTCTTGGCCGTTGACGCAAATGCTGTGGGGTGAAAAATTAGAAAAACAGCCGTAAGGCCCCCCTACTTTATAAAAATAAATAGTCATGGGATTTTAGATTTTAGATTTTAGATTTTAGATTTGGTAATTGGTAATTGGTAGTTGGTAATTGGTAATTGGCGATCGAACAGCATGAGTTATTTTTATTGTTGCTTTTTTCTCTCAAATGCCAGATGTCAACTGACTTCTCAAACGGCAGCAACTTTTTTATAGAGATGTTAGCGATAGCTGAATAAATAACTTTACCGCATAATTTTTTTAATTTGCAGTTGTTAATTAGCAGTTAGCAATACCGACTTCCTAAAATAATAGGACAGTTAGTAGATGTCTTTTAGCTATTAAGCTTTATTCGAGCGATCGTAGTTGTAACGATAATTCATGAAATTGGTATAATATAATTAACCAGAGGTAATAGGACTTACGCCTGAAACTGTTTGACACAGTATTTGACACAGTATTTGACACAGTATTTGACACAGTATTTGACACAGTATTTGACACAGTATTTGACACACTATTTGACACACTATTTGACACACTATTAGTAGCGGTAAGGTGCGCAGTGCGCACCCTACATATAGAGCCGATGCGTCCAGGACGGTGTAATTTTTAAATTTTAAATTGTGAGTATCGCATCAAAATAAACGCGACTTGCAATTCAAAAATTTTCCATTCCTCAGATCTAATTAACCCTAGCTGATGCCCTTTTCTAAACAGTCGAAAGGTCTTTCTCTTTTGCAGCCAGACTTTCTTCTATTTTGGTAATGTACTTGTCCGTCAGCTTTTGCATTTTATCTTGCAAGTCCCGCGATTCATCTTTAGAGATCTCGCTGCTTTTTTCCTGCTTGCGAATTGAGTCTACTGCATCGCGACGGACATTGCGAATAGCAACTTTACCTTCCTCAGCAAACTTGGCAGCCATTTTGATAAATTCTTGGCGTCTTTCGCTAGTCAGGGGGGGAATGTTCAAGCGGATAACGGCACCGTCGTTGCTGGGCACTAGCCCTACATCCGACAGCGAAATCGCTTTTTCAATTAAATTGAGACTCTTGCGATCGAACGGTTGAATGCTAATCGTAGTCGCATCTGGAGTGCCAATAGTAGCCAAAGATTTGATCGGAGTTGGAGCTCCGTAGTAATCTACCATGACCCGATCGAGCAGAGATGCGTTGGCTCGTCCCGTCCTGATAGTATTAAAAGACCGCTGAGTCGCCTCAACTGCCTTTTGCATATGATCTTCTGCGTCAGCTAACTTCACAAAAACCTCCCACAAGGGTTCCAATAGATTCTCCCATTACCGCTCGGTAGATGTTGCCCGATACCGAGAGATCGAATACCATAATCGGGATATTGTTTTCTTTGCAAAGGGCGATCGCGGTACTGTCCATCACCCGCAAGTCTTGATTCAAGACATGATTGTAAGTAAGGGTTTTGTACCTGCGCGCGTTGGGGTTGACATGGGGGTCGGCATCATACACCCCATCTACCTTAGTAGCTTTAAAAATTACCTCTGCATCGATTTCAGCAGCCCGCAAAGCTGCTGTAGTATCTGTTGTAAAAAAAGGATTGCCAGAACCCGCACCAAAAATAACTACCCGTTTTTTTTCCAGGTGGCGAATTGCCCGCCGCCGGATGTAGGGTTCAGCTATTTCTTGCATGGCGATCGCCGATTGCACTCTGGTTGGCACTCCTGCTTGTTCTAGGGCATCCTGCAAAGTTATAGCATTCATAACCGTAGCAATCATCCCCACATAGTCGGCTGTTGCCCGATCCATGCCTGCAGAAGCAGCTTTTACACCGCGAAAAATGTTGCCGCCGCCGACAACGATCGCCACTTGAATGCCTTTTGATACGACATCGGCGACTTCTTGGGCGATCGACCCAACGACTACCGGATCGATGCCGTAGCCCAAACTTCCCATCAGCGCTTCACCGCTGAGCTTCAGCAAAACCCGCTGATAAACCATCCCCATGCCGCCACTATTTTTTTAATCAACTAGCCTCCACCATAAGATACCAGCACGGGGACATTTTGAACATCAACTAGCTGGAAGCTGCTTCCTGCTTGTACTGCAAGCAAATTTGCTCGTGCTGCGGGCGAGGCCGCCCGCCTTTTTTAAATGCGTCAATTCTCGGGAACGAAATCAAGTGCAGCGGAATTCATGCAGTAACGCTGGCCCGTCGGTCTCGGTCCGTCGTTAAATACGTGACCGAGGTGGGCGTCGCAGGCGGCGCACAGTACCTCTGTACGGCGCATAAAGAAACTGTTGTCGGATTCGCACTTCACATTTTCTTCTTGAATTGGAGCCCAGAAACTCGGCCAACCAGTACCGGAATCGAACTTGGTATCCGATTTAAATAGTTCCGTGCCGCAGCAAATGCACTTGTAAATTCCCGGTTTTTTATTGTTGTGATATTCGCCGGTAAACGCTCTTTCCGTTCCCTTTTTTCGGGTAACTCGGAACTGTTCCGGCGTTAGTTGTGCTTGCCACTCGGCTTCGGATTTTTGAATTTTCTCGGTCATGGTTTAATCTTTGTTTTCTATTTATTTAATCGCCAATACCGAGCTTGGTATTGCTTTTGCTTTTATTAATATTAACCTATTTCGGTAGTCCTAAGGACACGGCATTACCGTGTCCCTACAAATTGCGGCGGTAGGGACACGGCAATGCCGTGTCCGGGAAGATGGCGGCGGTAGGGGCAAGGTATTATCCTTACGATCGCCACTTAACAGAACAGCCGATCGCCTTTGTTTCTGAAGGTTCTACAGTTGCGCCATCTAACACTTGGGCGATCGCAGTGCGCAAATAAGACAACTGTACTTCTTCCGGCTTGTCGGGATTGTCATCAATTAAACCCTTGTAGCGCAATCTACCGTCTTGGTCTAACAAAAAAACCTCCGGCGTGGTCGAAGCGCCAAAACTTTGAGCCACATCTTGAGCAACATCTCGAATGTACGGGAAATTGATGTGATGTTCGGCAGCAAAAACTTTCATGTTTTCAAAACTATCATCAGGATATTGATTGGCGTCATTAGCATTAATCCCGATTAAAGTAACTGCTCGATCTTGAAATTCTGCTTGAAGTTCTTTGAGCCGATCGAGATACAACCGCACGTAAGGACAGTGATTGCACATAAATATTACCGCGATCGCCCGATATGTTTCTAAATATCGAGATAAATGGTGAACTTCTTCATCAACTCCCGGCAGTTCAAAATCGGGAGCGTAACTATTAATGGCAGTACCCGTTGTTTCCATTAGTAAACTCATTTTTTCAGGATGTGAGGAGCAGTATTTGCAACCGCGAATAAAAAAATTGCCCGCCAGAATAAAATAGTCTTGTTCGTCGAAAAATTTACAGCGAACAGTTGTCAAGCTTCCGCTGTCAACTGTCAACTGTCAACTATCAACTATCAACTATCAACTATCAACTATCAACTATCAACTGATTTCAGCCAACCTTTAGCTACCGCTTGATATCCAATTAATTTGTAAGCTAATTTGGCAGCGGTAAATTCCGATACTACAGAATCTGCAACAGGTGCTAATTCCATAATGTCACAGCCGATTACATCGTGCGACTCGAAGACACGGCGCAAAAACCCTGTTAGGGAATACCAGTTGAGGCCGCCCGGTTCCGGAGTGCCGACTCCGGGAATTAATGTCGGATCGATACCGTCTAGGTCGATCGTGAGGAATACCCGATCGGTTGTGATGCTGGATATGGCTCGATCGGTCCAATCCGGTTGAGTAGCGATTTCCCGAGCCCGGATGACGTTTAGCTGCTTTTCCTTAATCAGATCGGCTTCCTCCTTGCAGATAGCGCGGATGCCGATTTGCAGGGTCGGCAAGCCCATATCTACGATACGCCGCATCACGCAGGCGTGGTTGTGAATCGAACCTTCGTACTCGTGGCGCAAGTCGCCGTGGGCGTCGATTTGCACGACGGTGAAAGGTTCGTTGGGGTAAGCTTGGCGGTAGCCTTCGACAACGCCGGCGGTGATGCTGTGCTCGCCTCCGAGGGCGATGACAAATTTATTTTCGGCAATTAACTGCTGTACCGATGTCTGGGTGACTCGCAGCATTTCGGAGGATGAAACTTTTTGCCCGTTACGGGTGTCCGCGATCGGATCTTTGGTATAAATTCCAACATCGTAGCAAACTTCAGAATCGAGTTCTTCGTCGTAGCATTCGAGTTGGTGAGAAGCTTCTAGAAGTTGGGCCGGCCCGTTTTCGCACCCGCGCCGGTAAGTGGTGGTTGCCTCGTAGGGAATTGGCAAAATCACTACTCGGGCTGTGTCGTAGTCGGGTACAATTTCCGATCCCAGAAAGGGGACGACGGAAGTGGAAACGAGGGTTGGCATAGAGGACGTTTTAATCGATAGAAGATATCAGCAAGTTTAATCGTGACATACTATCGCCTCTGAAGGCAAAGTCAGTTGAGAGTTGACCTGGGACAGTTGACAGTTGGCCGGAAATACAGTCATATTTATAGCAGGACTTTAGGAAATTGGTATAGCTCGGATTTAGGATCGAACCCCATATATACTATTAACTCCCCTGCTTTTAAACAGGAGAGCAATCTAACAATCTCAAATCTAAAAATCTAAAATTCAGTTCCCGGCCGTTACCCAACAACAAGCTACCCCGACAACAAGCTACCCCGACAACAAGCTGGGGAGGAGGGGTTGGAAAAATGCGATCGGAAACCAATTAAAATGCTGTTTGCAGTCCGCCCAACAAAGCAATCAGAAACTGAGAGCCGATTTGGAGTACAAAAAACGCGATTATAGGCGAAAAGTCAATCCCTCCCAAAGGGGGAATTAGAGAGCGAAATAGATTCAGGTAAGGATCGGTTAGCTGGCTCAAAATCGAAAACGGCGGGTCGTACCAGTTGATGTTGGGAAACCAGCTTAAAAGTACCCGCACGATCATCAACACGAAATAAATTTGCAAAAATGTCGCCAGCGTGTTCGCCAAGAGGCTGATGGAATAACTCATAAATTTTGTTTGAAGTTTGAGTGAAGTTGCCAGAGGATTAGATTAAAGTTTAGCATAGCTGCGAAAGTCAGCCTCGCACTTTGAGGGGAGAATTCCCGATCGGGATCGCCCGTTACCAAATATTCAGGGTCACAAACTCCCCTCCGGGGGGGACGGATGGTTTTTAGCAATGGTTTTTCGCGACAGTTGTTACCTGTTTTCTAACCGCATCCCAAAAACCTAGCCACCAACTGTCAACACTTCGACCCACCGACTACGCGAGCGGGCAAGCTGTCCACTATCAACTATCAACTGTTAACTGTCAACGATCGACTATTTACGGGGAGGCTTAGCAATCTTCAGCAGCGGATTTTTCACTGTTTTGTAGCTGCGCGTTCCCGTTGACATCACCGAGTTGCAGGCGCACGTCGTCTATTGCCTGATTTAGCTGGGCTATTTTATCTTCTAAACTCAGCCTTGCCACTTCAATGCGTTCGGCTTCGAGTTGGCCACCTTTTCTGTTACTTCGCTTCCTGGCTTTTGCTTCTGAGGATTCGGGAAGTGCAGCTTCAGCAGCCCGCCGGGACAGCACCGCGCCCAAAACTGCTCCCACCAGGCCCCCAACTGCTGCCCCAGCGATAAATCCTCCTGCAAAACCGTCTCGATTGCTCATTATGTATCTCCATCAAAGGAAACCGTTGCGCCTCAAAAGTGGTGATTCTTCCTGGCATACCTGCTGACATTACAGGATAGAGGCTGCCGATATTGTTTTTTGCTTACCCGCCTCGGTAGGGCGTTTAATTCGGGGATTGCTCCCCCTCGGATTGCTCCGGTAATGTTAGCTTCGACAATGTTAGTGGTCGGTACTTTCTCAAAAGCACTGGCTTAACCGTTTTAAACCTGTTTAACTTCAGAGTTTTAGAGCTGTGGACTAGCTACGCATCCACAGGTAAGAACTTGAACACTTGCCACTAACGTAGGCATTGCTGCCTGAGTCTGGTCAACTAGGGCTTGATTTCAAGCCCCCGTTATCATCGGTACTCCGATTTAACGGCGGGTTGTTGACAGTTAACTCAACTGCGCGATATTTCCTAGATTTTTTTTCAGCTTAACTGGTTTTTGTTAGGAGTTTTAAGAGCTATTAGGCTTATCCTCAAAAGAATGGATAACCCGGATTTTGTATGATGCCTTAGGTGCCAAAAGTTCGATCGCCCGCATCTCCCAATCCCGGCACGATAAAGCCCCGTTCGTTCACCACTTCATCGATCGTGGCGGCGTAGATATTCAAACTCGGATACTCGACACTCAGGCGCTGCAAAGCCGGAGGAGCTGCTACTACAGAGATAATCCGAATTAAGCTCGGGTCAATTCCCCGATCGACCAATTCTTTCATTGTGGCAGCGATCGTCCCGCCAGTTGCCAGCATCGGTTCGCTAATTATTACCCGCGTTTCTGGCCCAAATTGCTGCGGCAATTTATTTAAATAACAACTCGGTTCCAGCGTTTCTTCGTTTCTTGCCATGCCCAGGTGGTAAACAGACGCCAGGGGAACTACTGTCTGAATTCCTTCCAGCAGCGCCAGTCCCGCCCGCAGCACCGGCACAACTACTAACGGGGCTTCCGGGTTGATAAAGCTTGCCGGACATTCGGCTAAAGGAGTCTGCACTTTGGTTTCCACTGTTGGCAGCCACTCTCGAATTGCTTCATAAGCCAGCCAGCGTCCCAACTCTGTCATTGCCGAGCGAAATAAAACTGAGGGCGTGCCCGCGTCGCGAGCGACAGCTAGCCAGTGCTTGATTAATGGATGGGGGGGGACGTAGACGCGCAGTTGCAGGGACATTATTTAGAAAATTGGGGAAATTTTTGGGTGTGAGGGATTTTTGCTGTGGGGCGATCGGGCGAAAGCTGCACCGCGCGACTCCTACTGCCCGTGCAACTTACCACATTCCTGACGGCGCTCGCAAGCCGATCGCCCTGAACTTCTGTGCTGCTAACTACTTTTGCCCGATTCTGAAAAAAAATTTGCAAGAGTATTGACAGATATTTTCAATAAGGTTATATTTACTTTTAGTGTTCTCCTCTCAAAGGATCGGCAGACGGGGGCAGTCGGCAATGGTAGACTGTTCCCGCATTTTTTTTGCAGCCAGGGCATGGGACACCGAGGACCGGATGTAGATGGATAGTACGAGCTGGCACAGGCAAGAGTTAAGGAGAGCGATCGCCTGTAAAATTGAAAGATTATTAAGATTTCTAACCTAATGTCAGCCCCCACTCAATCTCAGTTATTTCCTGGCAATTCCCGTACCACAGACCGAGAGTTTGATGCGATCGTCATCGGTTCCGGCATTGGCGGGCTGGTTACTGCCACCCAGCTAGCTGCCAAAAAAGCCAAAGTTCTCGTCCTCGAAAGCTACCTGATTCCTGGAGGCAGCGCCGGATATTTCGATCGAGAGGGCTACAGATTCGATGTCGGCGCATCCATGATATTTGGCTTCGGGCAGCGCGGCACCACCAACCTCCTCACCAGAGCATTGCAGGCAGTGGGTGTTACTTTAGAAACCATCCCCGATCCGATCCAGCTTCACTATCATTTACCTGACGGTCTAGATATTCAAGTACCCCAGCTTTATGAGAAATATTTGCAAGAATTAACTGACAGATTTCCTCACGAACGCGAAGGCCTGCGCAAATTTTACGGCGAATGCTGGAACGTCTTTAACTGCCTGAACGCGATGGAACTGCTGTCGCTGGAAGAACCCCGCTATTTGATGCGAGTCTTTTTCCAGCATCCTTTTGCCTGTTTGGGATTGGTCAAATACCTGCCTCAAAATACAGGCGATATCGCGCGGCGCTACATTAAAGACCCGCTGTTGCTGAAATTTATTGACATGGAATGTTACTACTGGTCATTAGTTCCGGCCGATTTAACCCCGGCGATCAATGCCGGCATGGTATGTTCCGATCGACATTACGGCGGCATCAATTATCCTAAAGGCGGAGTCGGTCAAATTGCCCAAAAATTAGTAGAAGGATTGACAAAAGCCGGCAGCCAAATTCAGTACAAAGCTAAGGTAACAAAAATCATTATAGAAAACGGTCGCGCCGTCGGAGTTGAGCTAGCAACTGGCGAAGTTTACCGGGCAAAAAGGATAGTTTCTAACGCAACGCGGTGGGATACTTTTGAAAAATTGCTGCCCGCCGAAGCGATGCCTGCCAGCGAGAAAAAGTGGCAGGAAAGGTATCAAAAATCGCCGAGTTTTTTGAGTTTGCATTTAGGAGTAGCAGCCGATGTAATGCCCGCAGGAACAGCTTGCCACCATGTTTTGTTAGAAGATTGGGAGAAACTGGAAGCGCCGGAAGGAACTGTTTTAGTATCAATTCCGACGATGTTAGATCCAGATTTAGCACCCGCAGGATTTCACATCGTTCATGCTTTTACATCGAGTTGGATGGCAGAGTGGGAAGGGCTTTCGCAGCAAGAATATGAAGAGAAAAAAGAAGCAGCAGCCGGGAGAATTATCGATCGCCTGGAGCAGATTTTCCCCGGTTTAGATGCGGGTTTGGATTATATGGAAGTAGGAACAGCGCGATCGCACCGCCGCTTTTTGGGACGCGATGACGGGACTTACGGGCCGATACCGCAGCGCAAACTAATGGGTTTGTTGGGAATGCCTTTTAACCGCACTTCGATTCCCGGTTTGTATTGCGTGGGAGACAGTACGTTTCCAGGACAAGGTTTAAATGCAGTAGCATTTTCTGGCTTTGCTTGCGCGCACAGAATTGCAGTAGATTTGGGTTTGCCAACAGTTGACAATTGAATGAAGCATCTTCATCGTGGTGGAATCCGGATTTTAAATAAGGGTTGAGGTGAATTGAAGGGTAGGATGCGTTGCTTCACTTAACGCATCCTACGAATTACGAATAATCAGATTCTTGAGGTGATTAAGGATGAATATTCGTCTCATTCAAGTTTTTTTATTCTACACAGCGAGTGCATTTTTGATTCAATCAATCGCTTATGCAATTCTTCATGAAATCGTGCCAAATGGCATAGTTTTCGGCGCATTATATCGGATGTTTTTATATCACTACCAGCACCCCTATCAGTATATTGCCGTCATTTCTTTGACCTATGGAATTATGGGTGCGACCGGCATTTTTTGTTTGCGGCATTTGAAATGGAAACAGAAGACGACAATCGGATTTATATTAGTTTCTACGACAATCCTGGCTTCAATCCCTGGTGGTATTCTCTGGAAGATTCACGATATGCAAGCTGGATTTTTTCCAAGCGGTGAAAGATTTTTGCCCGATCTATCTTGGGGTGCTTCGACGGGCTTGCAAGTAGGATGGGCGATCGCACTTCTTTCGTTTCCTTATAATGTAATTAGTTGGATTTCTGGTTATTGGGTTGCGCGGTATGGGTTTCAATTGTACGATTTTCAGAGGCGCGATCGACGATAATCAGCCTTAATCAGTCAAAAATACCCGCACGAATGCGGGTGGGGAGTATGTCAATTAAGTGCAATTGACAGCTATATTTGCTGAGGGGCTGTTAAGTAGAAACGAGAAAGGTACGAGCATGGCATCCATCCGCGAGTTGCACCGACAACTGGTCAATAAAGAACGCTCTGCTGTAGAGATTGCTCAAGAAGCATTAAACCGCATTACCCAGCTAGAGCCGAAGTTGAAAAGCTTTCTGTGCGTAACGGCAGACAGGGCACTGGCACAGGCCCGCAAAGTGGATTCCCAAATCGCAGCAGGCGAGAAAATCGGACTCTTGGCCGGAATTCCCGTCGCCGTGAAAGACAATATGTGCACCGAGGGCATTCCCACTACCTGCGGGTCTCGGATTTTGGAGAATTTTGTCCCTCCCTACGATGCAACGGTGGTCTCGAAACTCCAAGCGGCCGGTGCTGTAATCGTCGGTAAGGCCAATATGGACGAATTTGCAATGGGAAGTTCGACGGAAACTTCGGCTTACCAAATTACGGCGAATCCTTGGGATTTGCAGCGAGTTCCCGGAGGATCTTCCGGGGGTTCGGCGGCGGCGGTGGCCGGGGAAGAATGTACGGTGAGTTTGGGTTCGGATACGGGGGGTTCGATCCGCCAACCTGCTTCTTTTTGCGGTTTGGTGGGCTTGAAACCGACCTACGGGCTGGTTTCTCGCTACGGTTTGGTGGCTTACGCTTCTTCGCTGGATCAAATCGGGCCCTTCGGTCGGACTGTTGAGGATGCGGCGATTTTGTTAGGGGCGATCGCGGGTTACGATCCGAAGGATTCTACGAGTCTGAATATCAAAATTCCCGATTACGCTCAAAGTTTGAGACCCAGTTTGCGGCCGAGAGGTCAAATTAGAATTGGGGTAATTAAAGAAACTTTTGGGGTCGGATTGGACTCGTCGGTGAAAGAAGCCGTGACAAAAGCGATCGAACAGTTTCAACTATTGGGAGCAGAAATTCAAGTTATTTCTTGTCCCCGATTCCGCTACGGTTTGCCCACTTATTACATCATTGCTCCTTCGGAAGCTTCGGCAAATTTGGCGAGATACGATGGCGTAAAATACGGTTTCCGATCGACCGATCCCGACAATCTTTTAGATATGTATGCCAAAACTAGATCTCAAGGGTTCGGTACGGAAGTTAAACGCAGAATTGCGATCGGCACTTACGCATTGTCGGCTGGATATTACGACGCTTATTACCTAAAAGCTCAAAAAGTTCGGACCTTAATTAAAGAAGACTTTGAAAAAGCTTTTTCTCAGGTTGATATTTTGGTCTGTCCTACGGCCCCAACTACAGCTTTTAAGGCTGGCGAAAAGTTTGACGATCCGCTGAGTATGTATTTGTCAGATTTGATGACAATTCCGGTGAATCTGGCTGGTTTGCCAGCTTTGAATTTACCCTGCGGCTTTGATGACAAGGGACTGCCGGTAGGAATACAACTGATTGGTAAAGTTTTGCAGGAATCTCGGCTGTTTGAAGTGGCTTATGCTTACGAACAGTCTACTCCGTGGCACCTGCATCGCCCGCAGTTGCATTGATTTTGAAAATTTGGCGGAATGCAGCAGCACGCGCTAGTAATCGATCGTGGCTAATTATGTAAATTCATAATCGGTCATGATTTTGTGAAGGAACTTCAATTGCTCGCGCGCGCTGCCCTCTTGTTTATGAACAAATTGCTGGTATTTTTTTTGTCTAAATCACTAATAGCTGTTGGGGCTGTTTTGACGATCGCCTATGCCGCTGCTAGTTGGTTGTTGTTTGCCAACCAAAGCAAGTTTATCTTTTTTCCGACGCGGGCGATCGAAACTACGCCAGAGGCTTTGCAGTTGAAATATCAGGATGTTTGGCTGCCCGTGCCAACTACAACGGGCGATCCGGAATACGTGCACGGGTGGTGGATTCCGGCATCTAATACCCCCCGAACCGGAAAAACCCCCCCTAACCCCCCCTTGCTAAGGGGGGGGACTGG
>JAAUPF010000307.1 GCA_012034575.1 Richelia sp. CSU_2_1
CCTTCTTCCTTCTTCCTTCTTCCCTATCTTCCTTCTTCCTTCTTCCTCTTCCTTCTTCCTTCTTCCTTCTTCCTTCTTCCTTCTTCCTTCTTCCTTCTTCCTTCACTTACAATTCTCGCAACAGTTTCAAGCGTTTTTCCTCATATTCTTCGGCTGTAATTATGCCTTTATCGTAAAGTTTTTGCAGTTGTTCGAGGGCGGCGGTTACATCTGTTGCCGATCGCAAGAGATTTCTTCCCGGTAGCATTCCTCCATTGAACTGCACGTTAAAAGCTTGTTCCGACATAAACAACAGTCCGAGAAAATCAAAGAATGCGATGAGTGACGGAATTAAAGTCCACGAAAACAGCAAGTAAAGCACGCCTGCTAAGTTATTGCCCAAATAAAATTTGTGAACTCCAAAGCCTCCTACAAAGAAAGCCAACACAACTGCTACTGTTTTATCCTTTACCATTTTCCCTTTTCCTTCAGCCTGTTTAACTTCAGAAATCGATCGAGCTAACTTGTCAATTGTCAACTGTCCCAGGTTAAGTGTTTAACTTATTTATTTTTGCTGTATTGCCGAAACTTAAACATGGCAAAATATAGCATCACAATACCCGCTTGAGCCTGTAAGATTGTCAGATAGCCTTTCCAGAAATAATTGAGTTCGCTAGTGGAATTGAGGGAAAATACTAAAATGCCCAAGGCTGCATAGGGTGCGAAGCGCATCCAATTCGGCGTGCCCTCTAACTTGCGGCTGTTATAATTGCTCATTGCTTGAAACCTCACGATCGTGACTTCCGTTATTTGCAAACAGCGGATCGAATATAACTACCATTGTAAAACAAGTTTTTCCGTTCAACTTCCACGAGAGTCGATCGCGCGTCCAGTCTAGAGAGGGAGATGGGGAGAGTGGGGGAGTGGGAGAGTGGGAGAGGGAGAGAGGGGGAGTTCTAAGTTTTAAGTTACCAGTTGTGAATTTTGAACTGTCAATACTTAAAACTCACGCATTCAAAACTCAAAACTCCCAAACAACTGTCAACTGTCAACTGTCAACTGTCAACTGTCAACTCTTCCTCCTACTTAGCACCGCTACCCAAAATAAACAAACTCAGGAGAGTACCGCTATTCCACAGACTGTGAAGTAGCATGGGAGCGAGGAGATTGCGCGATCGAGCGTAGACAAACCCCAAAACAGCCCCCAAAGTCGCCAAAGGCAAAACCTCCGAAGCATTCAAGTGAACCACAGCAAACAGCAAAGCTGAAGTACCAATAGCACCCCAAACAGGCAAATAGCGAGTCAGAGAAGGCAGCAGAAAGCCCCGAAATATAATTTCCTCAAAAACCGGGGCCGCGATCGCAGCAGTGCCGAAAAACACCGCCATTGCTACTCCATCTCCCCCGTCCAAAACTACAGGTAAAATCGGATTGCTGCCGCCTTTTCCCTGCCACAATTGCTGGTTGATCAGCGACACTAAAACTACCAAAGGCAAAGCAGCAAAATAGCCGCCCAAACCCCATAAAAACCAATTTCCCCGCCAATCGATCCGAAACCAACCTTTAGGCAAAGGCAAAAAAGACTTGATGGAAAAATACAGCACTGAAAGCCCTCCCGCCGCCAACAATAAATAAGTAGCAAAGATAAAAACAGCCTTGCTGCGGGGGTCAAAAGTAGCAGGATTCAGTTTTAAAACAGCCAGAGAAAGCGGCAGCAATAAATACGGAAGTAAGATTTGCCCGACAAAGAAAAAGCCGACAGCCAGCACCTGCCAAACTATCTCCCCATCCCAAGGCACATCCCAAACCAAACCTGCATTACGCGCCAACAGCGGCCCCGAATTAGCTGTGTCGAACTGCTGCTGGCGCTGCAACAGCCACTGCACGGTTAAACCGATCAGCAAAATGGTGCCGACAAACAGTCCGATCGCGGGCATTCCTACCACAATTGCTAGTTTTTCTACCGCTTGTTCTGCGGTTGCTTGCTCGGCAGATTGCAGTGCCAGCAGCTCTTGAGAACGTTCTTGCAGTTTGTAAAGTTGAGCCAAAGCCCTGTAGCGAAACCAGCCATCTAAAGAGTTTCTAATACTAGCTTCCGCATCCGGCAGTAGTTGGGGCGGATCGCTCCAAATTCCCGCCAAAACAGCAGCAGTGTGAGCCGAAGAAGCAACGGCATTAATTTTACTGTTTTCTGTCGCACTTAAATTTTGCCAAAGTTTCAGAGCTTCCTGAACTTTGTCGTTTGTCGCCTGCAAAATTCCTACCCGCAAATCGAGTTCGCTTTGCAGCGTTGCCAGTCGATCGATCGACTGTTGCAGGGCGATAATTTGAGGAGATTTCCGATCTTTAGCAGCCGGATCGGTTTCAGATTTAGCAGCAGCAGCCGATTGAATTTGTTTGAGTTGCGATCGAGCTGTTGTCAGAGATTTTTGAGTAGAATTTCGCGCTTCTTGATATTGAGTCAAAGCAGCAGTTAAAGGCTCGTCACCAACAATACTGTTGCGAGCCGAAATTAAATTAGCATTAGAACTAGAACTAGAATTAATTTCGCCTTGCCACTGGGAAGCGTGCAGCAGCAAATTTGTCTGATAGAGTTCCAGCCGGCTTTGAATTTGCGGCTGATTCCAGCTATTAAGTAAAGACAAACCGACCAGAGCGATCGCGATCGCCGTTAAAATACCCAATATTACCCGTTTCAATGTCATCCCAACTTTCCTTTCCCGCGCAAATTCGCGCCTAAGTCTTGTCCGTATATCATCATAGGCGGTGGCAGCCGAGAGTGTCTCTGCAACTGGATCTAAAATCTAAAATCTATAGCAGAAGGCAGAAGGCAGAAGGCAGAATACAGAAGGAAGAGGGAATTAGTAACGCTTTGGACGATCTAAAATCTAAAATCTAAAATCTAAAATCGAACGATCGTCCCCACAACTGGTAAGATTTCTACTGGTTCACCCGCAGGCTAAATCTAAAATCTAAAATCTAAAATCTAAAATCGAATGGTTACTCGCGTTATCCTCGTCCGTCACGGCAAAAGCACCTACAATCTAGAACGCCGCATTCAAGGCCGCCTCGATAAATCGATTTTGACAGAACCCGGCCGCGCTACCGCCCGCTTGGTGGGCGAGACTCTCAGCGGTATCGACTTTGACGCTGCTTACTGCAGTCCCCTGCAACGAGCCAAAGAAACAGCCGAAATCATCCTTTCGCACTTGACAAATCCGCCATCGCTGCAACCAACTGATAAATTGATGGAAATTGATTTGCCGCTGTGGGAAGGAATGCTGCGTCAAGAAGTAATCGATCGATTTCCCGAAGCATATCAGAAGTGGCACGATCGACCGCACACTTTTTCCATGAAATTGCCCTCAGATAGCGGTGAAATCGAACACTTTCCGGTACTGGCAGTTTTTGATAGCGCCCGCGATTTTTGGCAAGAACTTTTAGCGCGCCACAACAGCGGCGGTACAATTTTAGTAGTAGCTCACAACGGAATTAACCGCGCTCTGATCGCTACAGCGGCGGAAATTGCCCCGGATTACTATCAATCTATTCAACAATCGAATTGCGGAATTAGCGTCCTTAATTTTGCACCTTCTCCTGTTTCCCCACCTTTACAAGGAGGCGACGGAAGGGGAGGTGCCGTTCAGTTAGAGTCGCTGAATTTAACTTCCCACGTCGGAGAAATTTTTCCCAAGCCGAGGGACGGACATCGCGGGCCGCGTTTGTTGCTGGTGCGTCACGGCGAAACTGATTGGAATCGGGCAGGAAAATTTCAAGGACAAATTGACGTGCCGTTAAATGATAACGGTAGGGAACAGGCTCAAAAGGCGGCGGAATTTTTGAAGGATGTGAAGTTGGATTTTGCGATTAGCAGTTCGATGCTGCGCCCGAAGGAAACTGCGGAAATTATTCTCAAATACCACGAGGGTTTGCAGTTGGAACTCCGCGACGGTTTGAGGGAAATCAGTCACGGATTGTGGGAAGGCAAGTTTGAGTCGGAAATCGAAGGACTGTATCCGGGTTTGCTGCAGGAATGGAAAACAAATCCAGAAACGGTGCAAATGCCAGAAGGAGAAAATTTGCAGCAAGTTTGGGATCGGGCGATCGCGGATTGGCAAGAAATAGTAAAATCTGTTTCGGGAACGGGAATTGTTGTCGCCCACGATGCGATTAATAAAGCTCTTCTCTGTCATTTGTTCGGTTTGGAACCGCAGCATTTCTGGAAGTTCAAACAGGGAAATGGAGCCGTTAGTGTCATCGATTACCCGCAAGGCCCCGATGGTTTGCCGGTGTTGCAGGCGATGAATGTAACAACTCATTTGAGCGGCGGCGTTTTTTGATAAAACTGCGGCGGGAGCACTTTAAATAGTTTTGAGTTTTGAGTTTTGAGTTTTGAGTTTTGAGTTTTGAGTTTTGAGTTGACAAGAAAGGAGTTATCGATGAAATAATGTAGGGTGCGCAGCGCGCACCTTACTGAATCTTTTATAATTAATGTAGCGTTGGTCAAATCTTTATGTTACTAAATTACAATCCCTTGCTTTGCCGGCCTTCTTCTGAAGAGCTTCCCGACTCGGACGATACCCCCGTGGATAACCAACTACAACATTTAATTCCCACTTTACTCGAAGCGATTCTCGCACTGATTTGGTCCGATCGTCAAGATTGGTATTTTGGCGCGGATATGGCGATTTATTACGACGAATTCCAACCGCCCATTGTCCCCGATGGCTTTCTCAGTTTGGGAGTTCAGCGATTTATCGACGAACAATTGCGCCTCAGTTATGTACTGTGGGAAGAACAACAAATCCCAAGTTTTGTACTCGAAGTCGTTTCTCAAAAATATCGCGGGGAATACAGCAAAAAAAAGCAAGACTATGCCGATTTAGGAGTTTTGTACTATGCAGTGTACAATCCCCGCCGCCGCCGCAAGCCGCCGTTAGAACTGTATCGATTAGAACAGGGAAAATATGTATTACTTTCAGGCAATCCCATCTGGATGCCAGAAATTAATTTAGGATTGGGACGTGAAGTAGGAACTTATCAAGGAATTACGCGAGAATGGTTGTATTGGTATGACGAAGCAGGACAAAAGTTGCTAACTCCTGAAGAGCGAATTCAAACAGCCGAACGACTTCGCCTAGAAACCGAACGACTTCGCCTAGAAGCCGAACAACGCAGTTTAGAATCCGAACAACGCGCGCTGACAGAACAACAACTGCGTCTGGAAGCCGAACAAAAAACACAAATTCTAGCTCGAAGACTCAGAGAGCTTAATATCGATCCAGACACCCTTACTTGACAATCGCGATCGCCCTTTATGAGACAATATTGTCGCACTAAATTATCGCACTAATTAGTTGTCATTTGTCAATCTATCTTGGGATAAAACTGCCTGAAATTCTCCAGTTCGATCGAATACAGCAGATTGCAGGTAGATCTCGAACATCCAACAGCAACACCCCTAAAAAATTCTCCCCCTCCCCCCTCCCCCTC
>JAAUPF010000010.1 GCA_012034575.1 Richelia sp. CSU_2_1
GAAGAAGGAAGAAGGAAGAAGGAAGAAGGAAGAAGGATGAGGGAAGAAGGAAGGAGGAAGAAGGAAGGAGGAAGAAGGAAGAAGGAAGAAGGAAGAGAGAAGGCACAACACGGATTAACGCGGACTTGGACGATCGGGCGATTTTAGATTTGAGATTGCAGTCAAGGACGCATTCATATCAAAGAAACCGGGTTTTTATCGGTATGGAAGGCGGGGATACTATATTTTCGTAAAAAACCCGGTTTCGGGCTACCTATGGATCTGGGATGAAAGAAGTAATGATAATCCCAACCAAATTAGAAAGCAATATCGGGTTAATTGTAAAGCTTGACAAATTCGTTCCGGGACGATCGGGTTAATCGGTTCGCCTAACAGCGGTTTTTGTTTGATAATTCCGCGATAAGAATTTGTACCTCCTAGTTGCACTCCCAAAATGGCGGCGTAGGCGCACTCGCTCCAACCGGAATTGGGACTAGAATCTTTTACGGCATCTCTCTGACAGATCCTCCAAATATAAATCGGCCTGCCCGATAAAACAGCTAAAGTGATTACAGTTAACCGGCAAGGAAGCCAAGTCAGCACATCTTCTAGTTTGGCGCTAAACCAGCCTAAATCTGTGTAAGGCGGTTCTTTGTAGCCAATTGTAGAATCTAACGTGCTCGCTGCTTTGTAAGCGATCGCGCAGGGAACGATCGCGCTAGCCCAGAGCGAGTCAAGAGCGATCGGCCCATCGGTAACATTTAATAATAGATGCGGGAGAGCGAGCCCAACTAAGGCATAAAATAGCGGTGCCGTCACGCCATCTACGGCATTTTCTGTTACTGTTTCTAACAGTGCCCGCAGAATTTCTGGCTCCGATAAGTTTTCAGTATCCCGACCGACGTAAAAACTCAAGCGTTCTCGCGCCTTGACTAAATCTCCAACATTTAAAGGTGCTAGCACATCTTCAGCGGCTGCCCTCAAACTGCGACCGGCAAAACAGCTTGCCAGTAAAATGCTCTGCAGGGCGATACCGCAAAGAGGATGCACCCAACTAGCAGCTTGGACGATCGACCAACTGACAGTATAACTGCCTAGAATCAGCCCGATCGCCAGTATTGTACCGGCAAGACGAAGCAGCAGTGCAGCCGTCTTGTCGGTGAGATTGTTGTTCCCAGCAGCCGGATCGTTGGCAAGATTATTGTCCGCGACTGACATTTTCGCTGCGGGATTATTCCATATATTAAAGACAAGTCGAGTGTAACGGTCGATCGCCCAACCCATGACTCGCACCGGATGCGGCCAACCCCAAGGATCGCCGATCGAATAATCCAATACCGCTGCCAAAACTAAAACAGCAAATTCATCTGCCATCGTTAAATATTGTGTCAAACTTCACAGTCAGTGCCGGCCAGCTTCGATTGGCTGGCAGGGATTGAAAGCATTGCCAGTAAAGGTTTTCACCTCATTGGAACGATTTTCACCGCCGGGATTACTTTCAATCCCAAGCAAGTGTAGGTTATGCTCCCAACTAACACTGGCAACAAGTACGATCGCTAAATCGATATATTGCATCCAAGGCCGGACAGCAGACAGTGACATAGAACTTATCGGGATGCGATCGGGGGCGAAAAAACGAGTGAATGTCGCAAATCCGGCAGAAAGTATCCAGGGGCAGTGCCAGTATTAAACGCATCAAATGATAAAACTCGTTTCTTCTCCCAGAGCTGCTTGCCAACTGCGGACATCATAGTATAAGTCTTCGAGGGAAATACTGTACAGCGCTTCGGCAAGTTTTTTGTGAAGTCGGCTCCACAAACTGAATGTTACCCAGTCCTCGGCACAGGAAGCGTCAGGAGAATGTCGGGGTAAAGGTTCAATAGTTTCGCCTACGGCCTCTAAGATTTGTCCTAAAGAGATTTGAGCGGGTTGGCGGGCTAATTGATACCCTCCTTGCGAGCCGCGAACTGATTGGACTAAACCGGCTCGTCGCATTTCAATCAGCAATTTTTCCAGATACGGAGCCGGTAACTCCTGTCGTTTCGCGATCGATTTCACTGATGTCGGGCCGAAGCGAGGTTGCAAACTTAGATCCAGTAGAGCTTTGACACTGTAGTGTCCGCGTCTGGTTAACTTCATCGGATTTTAAGATCGGGGGCAAAGGAGCAGCTAGCTGATAGCTGATAGCTTATGCTAGCGAGTTTGGAGATAGTTCGCTTGCAGGTGGCTACTCCTTAAGAAAGACTGTATTTGTTAAAAATATTTTGATAATAGTGGTTAACATTCAAGCCGATCGGTGTAATATAGTTTTACGACCAGCTATAAAGCTAAACTTCTCGGTCCAAGCAAAACTGACAAAGCTAAACCAACCGAGAAAAAAACCGTACACCAGTTGAATATTTCAGGACTCAGTAGATGGCTAAAAAGAAAAATATCGAACCCCTCGAAGGCGAAGCTCTGATCAAGAAGGTTAAAGACCTAGAGAACCTTACCAAGGAAGAAAAAGCAAGAGCCTGCGGTTACTACACCGTTACCAAAAACGGAGTAGAACGGGTCAACATGATGAAATTCCTGAATGCCCTAATTGATGCAGAAGGCATTCAGCTAGACGGCAAGCAAAATGGCAACGGACGCGGCGGACGTTCTGCTAGCTATCGGATTAGCGTTCAATCTAACGGCAACTTACTGATTGGAGCAGCTTATACCAAGCAAATGGAACTCCAGCCGGGAGATGAATTTGAAATCTCTTTGGGACGCAAACACATTCACCTGCGTCAAATCGATCGCGAAGAAGAAGCAGCTTAAGCACAAACATTCACTACTTGCTGTAACTTCCAGCCTGGACTTGTTGAAGAGAGCCGGTTCTGTTATTGCTGTGGGTTATCACTCCGGACTTTCTCTCAGGCGCGCCCAAACAGTATCCCTTTAATAGATGGCAATGGCTCGATCGATCGCCGCGGCCACCGCTCATATTTTTCGAGAATAGCTATTCTCAGCCCTCGCTACATCTGTAAAGCTAAGCGAGGGATTTTCCATGCTTAAAGACTGCCAACAATGATGCTAAGGCGATCGTTACTTCCAGGCATTGCTCGATCGGGTTAAGGATGCGAGGGCGTAAATGAATCAGCTACAGTGGTAGATAGCACTCTGTTAGCTGCCCATGTCGCTTTTCTCAACCCGCTGCACTTCCAAACAACCGAAAAAAATTCCCCTGCGCTTCGTTCTCGTAGCGTCTTTTGTGTTGCAAATTGTCGGGACTGTGGGGCTAGTTGGCTATCTCTCTTTTCGCAACGGGCACAAAGCAGTTGAAAACCTCGCCCAGCAATTAATGGGCGAGACGAGCAAGAGAATAGAAGAAAAGCTGACAAATTTTCTGGAAACTGCTTACTTGGCAAATCAACTCAACTCTGCCGCGATCGCCCGCGGCGAATTAAACTTCAATTTAGAACAACCCCAGCCGCAGTCCGAGAGATTCCTGTGGCATCAAATGCAGACTTTTAAAAACATTCAATGGATTTCCTTGGGTTCGGAAACAGGAGAATATCTCGGCATTTGGCGCAACCAAAAAGATAATAGCTTGCAAATTGTCACGGCCAACAGTTCGAGCAACTTTCTAAATGTTTACTACGCTACCGATGCTTTTGGCAATCGCGGGCAGCAATTACATAGGAAACCCGAAGTCTACGATGCCCGCCAACGTCCCTGGTACAAAGAAGCTATCGCAGCTAACAAACCCATGTGGACGAGCATTTATCCGGGCTTTACTCCGGGTACTGTTTATATGGCAGTCACTCAACCAATCCGCGATCGCACTGGTAAATTGTTAGGAGTTTGCGCAGTAGATATTTCCCTCTCAGACATCCAAAATTTTCTTGATGAAATTAAACTCAGCCAAAAAGGACAAATTTTTGCGATCGAACACTCGGGAATGCTTGTAGCGAGTTCGAGTGGAGAGTTCCCCTTCCAACAAGTTCCCGGCAAACAGGAATTGCAGCGCCTTCATGTTTTAGACAGCCAGACACCCCTAATTCGCGTTGCAGCAGAGTATTTGTACTCGCATTTTCAGGGCTTTGACAAGATTCAGGGACAGCAGCAACTTCAATTTACTAAAGGCGGCGAGCGTTATTTTGTAGAAGTGCTGCCGCTGTCTAACAATTACGGTTTGAAATGGTCGATCGCGATCGCAGTTCCCGAATCCGATTTTATGGCCGAAATCAACAGCAATACCCGAACTACCATTTTACTCTGCTTGGCGGCGCTGCTGGTATCGACGACAGCCGGGGTGTTGGTGGCGAGATGGGTAACGCTGCCGCTGCTGCGCCTCAACGAAGCAGCCAAAGCTATCGCTAAAGGAGAATTCGATCGTACTGTGGGGGTGAGTCGCGTTGATGAAGTAGGGGAATTGGCGCAATCTTTTAACGAGATGGTAGTGCAACTGAAAAATTCCTTTCAAGCTTTGGCCCAAAGTGAAGAAAAATTTGCCAAGCTATTAGAGTGCTTGCCGGTTGGGGTGATAGCCCTGACTCCGGCTGGTAGCGCTATTTTTATGAATTCGATGGGAGGAGAAATTACCGGCAAAGGGGCGGTGGCCGATACAACTCCCGAAGAGCTTTCAGCAACTTATCAACTTTATGTAGCGGGAACAGATAGACTTTACCCGATCGAAGATTCGCCCTTTGAACGCGCCGTGATGGGCAAAGAAACCTTTGTGGAAGATATGGAGTTGCGCCGAGACGGGAAAGTGATTCGCTTGCAGGTGCGATCGCAGCCGATGTTTGACGATCGGGGCAATGTTATTTACGTACTGATTGTTTTTCAAGATATCACCGCGCGCAAACAAGCAGAGCAAATATTGGCAGACTACAACCGCCGGCTGGAGATGGAAGTAACCTCGCGCACGATCGAACTAGCCGAAATCAACGCCCGCTTGGAACTCGAAATTGAGGAGCGCAAGCAAGCTGAAAAAATTATTCGCAAAGAGCGGGATTTCAACTTAAATATTATCCAAAATTCGCCGATTTTTTTTGTAGCGATCGACGCTGAGGGTAAAATCCTGCTGGCGAACCGCTGTATGTTGCAAGCTCTAGGTTATACTGCCAAAGAAGTTACGGGCCAAGATTACTTAGCTACATTTGTACCCCAGGGCGATCGAGCCGCCTTAATGTCGGTTTTCGAGCGGATAGTTGCGGGCCAGCAAACAGTTAACGAACACCGAATTCAAACCAAAGACGGGCGGATTGTGCTAGCAGAGTGGCACGGTACGCCGGTTTTTAATGAAAATGGCAATTTTGATTTTGTTTTTGGATTTGGGATCGATATAGTCGATCGCAGACAGGCAGAATTAGCTTTGAAAAAAAGCGAGGCATTGTTTCAAAAATTAGCTGTTACAATTCCCGGAGAACTTTATATATTCGTGCACCATCCCGATGAGTCGGTAAATATGGAATATATCAGCCCGTTGTGCCGAGAAATTCAAGAACTAGAACCAGAAGAAATTATGAATAATTCTGCTTTACTCTACGAACAAATGCACCCAGACGATCGCCCCGGTCACTTCGAGGCAATAGTTAAAAGCGCCACAAATCTGGAACCATTTGCTCACGAGTGGCGGATCGTTACAAGATCGGGAAAACTCAAGTGGTTGCAAGGTTATTCTCGCCCGGAAATGCGCGAAAATGGAGATATTGTCTGGCACGGCGTGATTGTTGAAACGAGCGATCGCAAACAGGCAGAACAAGAACTGAAACAAGCAAAAGAAGCAGCCGAAGCAGCTAACCGAGCTAAAAACATCTTTCTTGCCAATATGACGCACGAACTGCGAACGCCTCTCAATGCCATTCTCGGCTTTGCTCAATTGCTGCAACCCAGTCCGAATTTAACTTTAGAAGAACAAGAACATATCGCAATTATTCGCCGCAATGGAGAACAATTGTTACAACTAATCAATCAAATTTTAGACTTGTCTAAAATTGAGACTGGAAGTGCCGTACTCAATAATGTTTTTAAAAAGTCAACTGACGGCGCAGCAAGTTTATCTAATACTGCTGCTACTGCGAAATTTTCCTTTGACTTTCAGCCCCAATTTTCGCGAGAATGGACGAGCCAAATGACACAGGCAATTTGCAATGCAGACTTCGATTTAATTGCTGAAAAAATCGAGCAAATTCGGAGCGATCGCCCCGATTTTGCGATAATTCTTGACGGGTATCTTTCTAATTTTGAATACGAAACAATTCTCGAGTTGGTTGGGGAAATAGAAGGGGCGGAAAATGCCAAATAAAATGGGGAATGGGGAATTGGGAATGGGGAATTGGGAATGGGGAATTGGGAATTGGGGGATTTTCGATTTTCGCTCGGGGATTGGGATTAAAGATTTTCGATATTCCGAAAATTATTACGATCTCTAATGACTGATAACTGATGACTAATGACTCCGATCGACTGTCAACTGTCAACTGTCAACTGTCAACTATCAACTTCTTTCCGGCTCTTTTTCTGTTGGGAAAAAACCCGACAATTATTCAGGTCAACTATTAACCGATCGTCCCGATCGTTTTCGGACATATTAACCAAGTTGTATTGTACATTTTCTCCGTAAATAGTTAGCGCGATCTGGCAGATTTCTAAAAAATTAATCAGCCACTGACAGTCGATCGCAGAATGCTCTTGATGGTATTGGATTAACCGAGCTAGATAAAGTTCTAAATTCGTCCGAGAATGGGGCGAAATCAAAACTAATTTCAATAACAAAATTCCGAGATTTAACGGATTGAGATGGCTGAAGAATATTAAAAATAAGGCTGAAGGCTCTCCAGTATTTTCCACTGTCAAATATTTGATGATATGGTTGCAAGTTCTGAAAATCAGACCGTTGTTAACACCTTCACCATCATGCTCGCGATTCAATGTTTCTAAAGTTTTTATCAGTTTTTGTTGGATTCTATCCGTAAAATCATTATGCTCTGTATAATAAAACAAATACTTAATCAAACTTTCCTTAAACTGTTTGTAAGTAACATTTTGACTTTGAGTTAGAAAAATATTTGCCAAGCTGGGATAGCTCAACGAACCCCGGTTTACCAAAATTATTTTGATCAAACGCAGGGTTTCATCTCCTAAAAGAGTCGGGTTGTGGTAAGTTTTGGATTTGAAAGCCGCCGATTGCGATCGAGATGTATACATTGCCAGTTCAAACTTGTACCTATCTTTTAGCTGCTGCGATTCAACCTTAGCAGCTTGGCGTTCTTCGGGGCTGCTGGTAGCGTCGAGATACCGGCTGACTAGCAAATAAGGCTCGTAGCGAGAAGTCCAGTGAGTTTCTAGTCGATCTTCGTACTTGGATACAAATGATTTGATTTCTTCATAGTCCTCACTGCTGACAAAATTGGCAAGCCACAGCCTGAGGGTTGTGAGAGAATTGTCTGCGTCGGGTTCGCTCTCAGTGCGATCGCTGATAATTTTAATTAAGTCCCGAGCAAATTGGTACTGCCTGTGAGAGATCCAGTTATTTAATAAAATGTAACAGCAGCGTTTGAACAAGTTATTAAATTCTAATTGGCTATCAAATGAAATTATAGTATGTATTGCTTGAATTAATTTGCGATCTACCGGAGCAATAAGTTCTATAAATAGATTTTTAAATTCTTGCCAAACCAATTGGGGGGCTGAGTTATTAATGTGGTGCAGAAAAAATTTGTAAACGATATCTTGAGCTTGGTAAATACTTAGCTCTGAAGTATTCGTGTTAGCTGGCTGTTGGGCTGCGGGATCTGCGGGCAAGATTTTGCCAGTCACAGAAGGCAGAACTTTTGACTCTTTGGTTTCGGCTGGAGGCGAAAAGTCCTGGGATGGCATAGCGTCCTCGCTCAGTTGATTAAAAGACTGCAATCATTATCGCCTTAGTTTGTTACCGATCGTATGATGACAGATTTTAATTTGAGAAGCTATAGTAAACCCCCCGATCGCTCATTTTTTAGAGATATGTCGGGGGGTTGACTATTATTGGTATCTATCCCTAGGGGATCAAGCGGGGTTAGCTTCAGCCGGTTTTTGCAGCAAGCGGATAATTTCAGCTTTTTCTACAAGTCCGACGAGAACGCCGTTTTCGCGAACAACGGGAAGTTCTTGGACTTTATGCTGTTCGAGGAGAGTGACAACTTCCAGGAGAGATAATTCTGGTTTGACGGTGGTGGAAAATTCCATCGGCTTCAGCAGTTCTTTCACTAAAACTTGGGGCCAATTTCCGGTAGGAATAGTTTTGAGATCGTCGAGGTCGATCGCCCCTAATAATTGGCCCGCATCATCGGTAACTAAAAACCGCCGCCAGTTGTTAGTTTTGCCGATGACATAATCGTTGGCGAATTCTCTGAGAGTTAAGTTTTCCGGGACGATCGGACTTTCAGAAGTTACTGCGTCTGCTGCTGTCAGTCCTGCAAGTTTATTTTGAACTGTAGCATACTGTGCGGATTGACCTGCATTTTGCAGCAAGAACCAACCGATTACTAAGTTCCAGATATTACCGAAAATTCCTGTGGCGATCGCGATCCAACCGATAATTTGACCGACGCGGCTGGCAAAAACTGTACCTTTGTAAGGGTTGCCGGTAATTTTCCAAACAATGGCTTTGAGGATGTTGCCGCCGTCGAGGGGCAAGCCGGGAATTAGATTAAATAAAGCCAGAACTAAGTTGATGGAAGCTAAAAGTCCGACGATGGCCGCTGCGGGACTGGGTAGGGGGGCAAAAATGCCGATCGCGGTTAACAAACCGAAAAGAAACAGGCTGACTAAGGGGCCTGCGATGGCAACCCAAAAAGCTTCGGCTGGGGTTTTCGATTCTCTTTCCAAATTAGCCAACCCGCCAAACAGAAATAGCGAAATAGATTTCACGCCAATTCCCTGTTTGATAGCTACCCAACTGTGTCCTAATTCGTGGGCTAAAACGGAAGCGAATAATAGCAATGCTGCGAAAAATCCTAACAGCCAAGGAGTTAGAGGGCCGAGTGCGGGAAACAGGAAAGCCAGTCGGCCGCCGTACTGCCACGTTACTAAACCCAGAACTAAAAACCAAGATACGTTGACATAAAAGGGAATTCCAAACAGGTTGCCGACGCGAAATGTACCGTTCATTTTTGGCTACCTCTCATATTATTGCCTAGATTTTTTTCTCTCATTGTTCTTATCGTAACGAAATGTAATGGAGATGTTAATGTTTGAATTAGGGTGTTATCCGCCTCTGGAGGTTCGGTTTGCGGAATGTTGGCTGCTGGCTGCGTTTGGAGGCGGGCCCGTCAGTCCCACAGTCCGACAATCCGCTAGTCCCACAGTCCGACAGGGGTTGAAAACCTCTGTCTCAAAGCTAAAGTCCTCTAAAAGAGGACTGAAGAGTGCAGGTGTTGGAGTTGTTGGTTTGAGTTGTTGGTTTGAGTTGTTGGTTTGAATTTTCAGTCGGTTTTTAACCGACTTTCGCTATGAGACGGGAAATTAATTCCCCGGCGGACTGAATTGAGGTTTTAGGAAATTAATTACCCGGTGAACTATTGAGGTTTCAGGAAATTAATTACCCAACTTAACTTTAGGTCTCCTGAATTTCCCGGCGGACTTGGGGAATCGTGAATTACCATAAAAATAGTATTGGTGCAAATAATTATGTCAGAATCTTTTTTGCTCGGCCGCCTGCTGCTGCAATTCAACAGCGAAGCCGCCGATATTATTACAGATTTGTCTGCTGTTGCCTTAACTCCCGACGGGAATTTGTGGCTGGGTTCCGACGAAACAATTTCGATCGAGCGTTTGTCACCTGTCGCGCCTCATGTTTTTGGCCAACATTACAGATTTGCGATCGCCGATTTTCTCGAACTTTCAGGAGAAGGCGAAATCGATATCGAAGGCATTGATTTCAGCAACAATTATCTGTGGCTGGTCGGTTCTCACAGCACAAAACGCAAGAAAGCTAAAGGCAAATCTGCCGACAAAGATATTGAAAGATTAGCACAAATCGAGACAGATGTCAATCGCTATTTGCTGGCGCGCATCCCGATAAAAGATGGAATTTTGTGCGAGTCAATTTCCCATCCAGAAAATCCCGAAATTCAACTGACGGCGGGATGTTTGCAGCGGACAGCAACAGGAAATTTGCTGACAGAAGCGCTGAAAAATGACAGTCACCTCGGCTTGTATTTATCCGTGCCAATTCCGAGTAAAGAAAATGGCTTTGATATTGAAGGGTTGGCGGTGAAGGGCGATCGCATTTTTCTCGGTTTGCGCGGACCGGTACTGCGGGGTTGGGCGATAATTTTAGAACTGGAAATAACAGAAGCAGAACCTGGAGTTTTGAGGCTTAAGGAAATTGGGGAAGGAGGAAAATCGTACAAAAAACATTTTGTGGATTTGAGAGGTTTGGGAGTGCGAGAATTGTGTTGGCATGGGGAAGATTTGATAATTTTAGCAGGGCCGACGATGACCGTATCGGGCGAGATGACGGTGTTTCGGCTGAGGGGAATTTTAGGGCGTGAGGGCGACAGCATTACCGGGCAAGATGGGGAAGATTTGGAAGCATTGTTTGACTTACCTTTTAAAGTAGGTGCGGACAATGCTGAGGGTTGTCGCTGTTTCCGTATTTGGGCGAGGAGAAGGCACTTTTGGTAGCTTACGATTCGCCGGATGCGAGTAGAATAGTCGAGGGAAATGCGATTTTTGCCGATATTTTTAGATTTGGTTCGTAGTGAGGAATTCAGTCCTAAAAAATTAGAACTAAAGCGTGTTTTCAAACCTTTCGATCCCCCCCAGCCCCCCTTAAAAAGCTATGCTTTATAAACATCTTTCTTAACAAGAAAGTTGACAAAAGTAACTACTTGTTTAGGAGCTATTGGGGAGACAGATTCCGATCGAATACGAACTATCCTGCATCGAGTGTTCATTGAGGGGGACTTTAAGACTCTTGCTCCCCCCTTCTTAAGGGGGGATCGGAAAATTTGAAAACGCGCCCTAGGAGGGAGCCAAATCTAATTCTGCGGCAAATAACTAAGCTAAAAATTGGAATTGAGAACCGTTAATTCCCAAGGCAAAAGGACTGGCTTGTTCAAATGCACCCGTAAGTTCAAAACTGTTCGTGTTTAAAACTATCCCCACAATCTGCCCGGTAAATCTGTTCTCAACCACCAGATCGTTGATAATCCCGTCATTGTCGAAAGCAATTAAATTGTCGTCTTCAAAAAACAGATCTAACTCGGTTAAACCGTCCGTCAAGCCGATGCGATCGCCCTCATCGAAGTTAAAATCGGTAATGATATCGGCTCCATTGACACCAAATTCTTCGTTGCTTCTGAGTACGAATATATCTCCACCGGAACCTCCAGTCAGCACGTCAACTCCCCGATCGCCTGATAAGAAATCGTCTCCTTCATTGCCGTCTAAATCGTCGTCTCCCTGCCCTCCTCGGATGATGTCGTTGCCGAATCCGCCAAAGAGCACGTCATTGCCGGCGTCTCCCCTGACGACATCGTTGCCTTCATTGCCATCGAGTCGATCGCCATCTTTCCCGCCGTAAATGATATCGTTCCCGCCGTTACCTGCGATGACATCATTGCCGTCATTTCCTAACAATCTTTCATTGGAGTCGAAGGAACCTGCTATTGTATCGTTGCCGCCAAGTCCCCAAATTCCCCACGGAAAAGGGAACAAATTTCCCTCTCCTACGTCGATATCATCTGGTGTACCGTAGGCTAAAAGACGCGGACCGCCACCAGCAAATGCAGGAAATCCAAACGGATCGCTGATGAGATTGTTAATGGTTAAAGCCATAAATATCTATTGAAAAAGTGGTGATATCTGCATTATATATCGGTAATTTGTCAGTTGTCATTAGCAATCGGTTATGCGGTGTTAGTTATTAGTTATTCGCGCTATGACATCACCCATTAGCATGATTTTTTCTTAATTTTTAAGCTTTAAATTTTATTTTTTTATCTTCCGACTTCATCCTCGATTCTGAATTATTCGTTATAACTAATGACTGCTGGCTGCTGGCTGCTGGCACCTACAAACAGTCAACTGTTTGCCGTTAACTGTTAACTGTCAGCGGTCAACTATCAACTATAGCAGAAGGCAGAAGGCAGAAGTCCGAGGGAATAATAGTAACGATTTGGACGCTCTAGAATGTCAAAAGCCGTCAGGCGCGATTGCTATATAATGGGTTTAACCAGCCATGTGCAGCCTGCGTTAATATACCTGTAACCGCGAGACAGAGCTGTTGTTTGTAAAGAAAAGTAAAATCACGATCGATCCAGTTATTTAAACTGGAAAATGCTGATTTTAAGCTCGATCGACCTTACAAAACTCGGTCGATCGCACTATTCCTATGGATTTTAATTCAAGGCGACTGAAGTCGCTGTCGCTTTCCTCCCCATGTCTAAAGCCAGGGGCTTCTCGCTAGTTTTTCGGTGAATAAATAGCCGATCGATCGCGTCATTTTCTCAAAATCCACTGTTTTCAGGTGCTTTCCTCATGTCTACCTCTAAATCGTCCTCGCATCAAAATAACAATAACTCTGTCAAAGCAGTGGTGCCGTCAGATATTGCAGCCACTGAGTCAGACAGCAACAGTTTGTCAAGCGAACTAAATCTGGAACAGCTACTGCAAGCTTTGGCTGCAGGAGTACCGGGTCAATCTACCGAAATTGAACGCTTGAAAACAGGGAAACAAGACTTGCAGTGGCTGTTTCAATTTCTCGGCAACCGCCGCGTTTTAATCGCGGTAATGGAACCGGAAACTTTTGCCCTGCGGTACGCTAATGCTGCTTTCTGCCGTTTGGCTGGTTGGGAAGGAACTCCCTTAGCCAACGGGCCGATTGGCGGTTTATTTGCAGGAATGGGAATTACTCTTTTAGAACTGTTCGAGGAGTGGGATGCCAAAACAGCAGAACAGTTGTACCGCCGCCATCTTTTGCATTGGGTGTTCAAACAATCCTATCAAATTGACCTCGGAGCTTTGCGAGTGCTAGAAGAACCCGTCATGGCTGCAGTAAAAAGCCGATCGCACCCAGAACCGAGATTTGTCGAATTTTGGCTGTGTTCGGAACAGTTAAAAATCGAGCGCATCGACCCGAAAATAGATGAATTTGCGGATTTGCATTTGAATTTAATGCCCGTTGCGGAACGGGAAGCGTGGTTGATGCAGCCGAATCAATTGGGGATTTTGGCCGATCGATTGCAATTAGAAAATTACCGGGTAGAAGGCGTACTGGTACTCGAAGGTTTTGATGTCACCGTACAGGAACAAATTCGGCGGCTGACGCAGTTATTAATCGATCGAGATTCGATGCTGCGGCCGGATAAATTTGAAAAAATCGATGGTTATTTGCGATCGCTTTTTAATGCTGACGGCACTTTGCTGCTGAGGCCAGACGGCGAACAGGTACAGCTATTAGTTGCGAGAAATCAAGATTCTTTGCAGCCGGTTGTGTATTCGATGACTTCTCTAGAAGCTTCTCATTTTCTCAAAGCAACGGCAGCAAATCAAGTTTGGAACGTACCGGATTTGCGCCGGGAATGCGACACTGAGTGCGATCGCAGTTTGCGGAAAATGGGCGTGCGATCGATGTTGCTGATCCCCCTGGTGGTGAAAACAGTCGCCCGCGAAGGCTGCGGGCAAAGGGTTTTGGGCGTTGTCGGGATGCTGTGCGATCGGCCCAACCATTTCAACGGTATTGACGCCCAACACGCCCAAGAACTGATTCCCGCCTTCATCGCAGCCCTGCGGCAAGCCATGCAGCAGCGGTTCAGCCACATTCACAACATCCATCCCGCCGTCGAGTGGCGTTTCGTCCAAGAAGCAGAAAGGCGAAGTTGGGGACTGCCGCAAGAAACCATAGTATTTGCTGATGTTTATCCTCTATACGGAATTTCCGATATTCGCGGTTCTAGCGACGAGAGAAATCGAGCCATTCAAACCGATTTACTGGAACAATTTCGCTTGGGTTTAGCGATCGTTGATACTGTCTGTGCAACTCAAGATACTCACCTCGGCCAGCAACTCCGGCTCGATTTGCTCGACTACATCGAACATTTAAAACAAAAAGTAACTGTAGATATGGAGGTGCGGGCTACCGAGTATTTGAACGAACATTTAGAAGTATATTTTGACTACTTCGTGCAGTGCGGACCGCAAGTTCAAGCAGCAGTTGAAGCTTACCGAAAAGCTTGCGAAAACGAACACAACTGCGTTTACGGCGATCGCACTCGCTACGATCGAATGCTAAATTTAATTAGTATCGAACTCCAGGAAACTTGGACTCGCTGGCAAGAACGAATGCAGCAAATTCTCCCCCACTATTGCGACATTGAATGCACCGACGGCATGGACTACATGATTTATGCCGGAAAGTCGATCGATAGCAGGTTCAGTCAGTTTCACCTGCACAGTTTGCGCTACGAACAACTGCGGGCTATTTGCGACTGCGGCCGCACGGTGTTTCGCCTGCAAGCCGACGCGCAAATCAACATGGAATTGGCGCATTTGGTGTTAGTTCAAAATACGACGATCGATATTTTTCACAACGAAAACACCGAAAAAATGTTTGATGTTAAAGGCACTCGCGACATCCGCTACGAACTCGTGAAAAAGCGGATCGAAAAAGCTGTTGACAAAGACGCCCAAGAACGCATTACCCAGTCGGGGATGCTGACTGTTGTTTATTCAACCGAGGACGAGTGGGAAGAGTACCAGCAATATTTGCGCTATTTAGCTCGTGAAGGTTGGGTAGATTCAAAAATTCAAACTGGGATGGTAGAATCGCTGCAAGGAGTCAGCGGTTTAAAATTCGCCCGCGTCTGCATTTTGCCCGACCCGAAATCTCTTGCAGAATACCGCGAAGTTACGGTAGTCACCGATTAATTTACCGATTAATTTGAAGTTGATTTTTTGATGAGAGATCGCCCCCTAGTAGGGCGATCTTAATTTACCAATCCGGCAATTACCAATTACCAATTAGCAATTACCAATCCGGCAATTACCAATTACTGACCCCAGCGATGTACCTCATATTACTGAGAAAGGCTAGAGATTGTTACCTTGGGTTGCAGAACGATCGAGAGATAGTGATGTAACATATATTAAAAAAAATGTCAATGCCAGATTGTGTATCAAATACTCCATATTTCAGAGTTGAGATTTGGCAAGATACAGTTACATTGGGATCTAAATTGTGTAAAAACTGTATTAAAAAGGAGTTTTGCGAGTGAACGCTGCCGAAAAAGCCAGAAATATAGAAGTAGCCAGCAAAATTGCTGCGGTTGTTAATTTATTCAAGTCGGAATTTCCCGATGCTAGAGTCGATTTGAAACCTTGGATGAACGACGCAGACACCAGGGAACTTGTCGATCCAGATTCGATCGACATCGGCTTTCATTTCCCCGGTAGAAGCCGCCTGTTGCAAAGTCGCAGCATTCTCATTCAAATCCGATTTTACCAAGATCCGGTGGAAGGATATTGGCGGGCGATCGGAGTTGAGGCGGCCGGCTACGATCATACAGGTCAGCAGTGGCGCTTTTCTACCGTTGACAGTTGGAGTTTTACAGGCGCAACCGAACCGGTACCGGAATCAGCCGCCAAACTCAAACATTTTTGTCGCGAAATATTTAACTTATTTAATAACCGATCGTACCCACCTCTCGAATAATTCTCCCAGGACACGGCAATGCCGTGTCCCTACATTTGGTGCGTATTTTAGATAACTGGCAAGATTGCAATTCTCTCGAATCCATACATCGCCGGCGAAAATAGGGCAGCTACAAACAGGATTGAGTTTAATTGGGGCAACTGGCGCTCGATCGGCAGCCAACGGCATACACTGATTTGTAAGTATCGTCACGCTTGCCAAATAAAGTATAGCGGTTGTCGCGAATTTGTTCGTAAGCGCGATCGCCCATCCATTTCATCCCCGGCATCGCCCGGTAAGCAGCTACAAATACTTCGCCTCCCGGCAATATCCGCCCGATTTCTTCCGCCGCATCGCTACCTTGCCACCGCTTTTCTGGAACCTTGGCATCGATCAAAATCATCCCCATTTCGCAATCTTGGGCAGTTATCCCAAACCGATTTAACGCCTCTAAATCTTGCATGGGAATATACTCAAATTTTTCACCTCGGTCTATATTTTCCAGTAACTGCACTAAAGTAACGCAGAGATTGCAATTGCCGTCGTAGATTACATTATAACTCATTTTTAAACAGTTGACAGTTGACAGTTGATAGTTGACAGTTGGTAATTGGTGATTTTTCCAATTTACCAATCTCCCAATCTTCAATTTCCCAATCTAAAATCTAAAATCGTCAATCTTGCTGGGTAGAAAATAGGCGCGCGCCGATTAAAGAAAAGACGATCGCGCTTGCTAGCAAAACAGGTAAACTGTACCAAGGAAACTTTGCCATATTATAAGCAGCAGCCCTCAATCCAATACTAGCATAAGTCAGAGGTAGCAGGTAAACGATGCCTTTCAACCCCAACGGCAGCGTCGCGGGGTCGAAAAATGTCGCCCCTAAAAATGACATCGGAATTATCAAAAAATTATTGTACAATCCGACAGATTCGAGAGATTTTACCGTCAACCCCACAATTACTCCCAAACCTGCAAATACAGCACAGTTGAGGACTATCAACAGCAAAAATAGCGGGCTTAAAAACACAAGCTTTTGCGTAAACAAAATCGCCACTAAAATTACTGAAAGTGAAGTCAGCATTCCCCGCACGATTCCGGCCAGCATTTTTCCGGTATGCAAAGCTAATGGATGGACGGGTAGCAGTAGCAATTCTTCAAAAGTTTTAGTAAACAGCCGTTCGCCGCAAATCGAAAATACCGTACCGCTAAAACTTACAGTCATCGAAGACAGGGCTACCATTCCCGGCAGCATGAATTCGAGGTAATTGCCGCCAATCGCAGGTTTCGGCAAGGAACTGCCCAAGCCAAAACCAAAAGCCAGAATGTAAATTACTGGAGATACTAAGCCAGCAGAGGCAACTGGTAGAATTCGCACTCGCAAATCCAACCAATCCCCCCAAAAAACTGTGAGGGTGTCTGTTAGAATAGTTTTAATTGATGTTGTTTTCATTTGACAGTTGACAGTTGACAGTTGACAGTCGATCGTCGATCGTTGATAGTTGATAGTTGACAGTTGACAGTCGATCGATTGATGAAATTCATCTGCGTTTATCTGCGTTAATCCGCCTTTATCTTCGGTTGCAAGTTGACAGTTAAACCTTTCGATATTCTCTCCCTTTCTCTGTATTCTCTGCGCCCTCTGCGGTTAATTATAAATTCAAATAAGTAACGCAGATTTCCGATCGGAAACCACAAAACAGTTGTACGTACAGCGCATTTCCACAGAAATCCAGATTAATTCGTTAGCTTTCGGGAGAAACGCACCAGACACTAATTATTAAAATAACAAAAAATCGAGCCTGCTGCACTGTTCTAATTTTCCCTGAATGAAAGCCAACTTTTCCGCTGCTAATTCTTCCTGCTGTCGGTTCAGCCAAATTGCTTTTAAACCAGCAGCTTTAGCACCCCAATAATCTGCTTTAAAGCTGTCGCCGATATGTACGGCATCCCCAGCCGTACAGCCGTGTTTTTGCAAAGCAACCTCAAAAATTTGAGACTTTGGTTTTGCTGCACCAGCTTCGGTGGAAATTGTGATTGAGGTGAAATATTCAGCTAAGTTGAGGGCTTTCAATACAGGATAAAGTCGGGAATCGAAATTTGAGATTACTGCTAGTTCAATGCCTTGTTGCTGCCATTTATTTAATGCCGGCACTACGTCGGGATAAACAAACCAAGGTTCTGCTGTGGCAAAATAAGTGTAAAGTTGGGCAAAGAAAGCAGGAAAATCGGAAAATCGATCGAACACTCCTGCTATTTGGAATGCTTTAGCAGAAACTGCTTGCCACCATGCAAATTCTAATGCGGGAATTTGTGCTGTTTCTACTCCGGGAAATGCCATCGGAGTTGCTGAAGAGAAGCTTTGCATAAAAGCTTCATGTATCTGTTCGCTGGCAACTTCTACTCCAAAAGTTCTGGCTGTTTTTGCGTAGGCTTCCCCGACGCTGCCGCGCACGTCGAATAGCGTGCCTGCAGCATCTAAAAAAATAACTTGTTTCATGAGCGATCGAGCGTTGTTCTGCATGAATATTTTATCATTTTTTAGGTCTGAATATGCTAGGTGCGTCGCTATATGATTGTTTTAAATAGCAACAATTTTTCGAGGCGACGCACCCTACTTTAATACTGTATGGTGTGTCTATCGATTGCTTTAACAGGAATTTCGATCGTAAATTCAACGCCGCCTGTAGCTAAATTATTCACTAACAATCTTCCTCCGTGCACTTCTGTAACAATTTTATAGCTAATTGCAAGTCCCAATCCCGTGCCTTGACCGACTGGTTTGGTTGTGAAAAATGGGTCGAATATTTTGGATGTGATTTCTTCGGGTATGGGCGGGCCACTGTTGGCGATCGCAATTTTTACCCAAGGTTCTTCTAACTCTTCAATTAACTCGGTAGCAATCTTAATTTCTTTGGTTTCTGCTTCAAGGTTTTCTAATACCTCAACCGCATTGGTAATGATATTCATAAATACTTGGTTTAGCTGGCTGGGATAGCATTCAATTAGCGGCAAATTTCCGAAAACTTTTATTACTTGGATTGCGGCTAATTTATGGTGCAGCAATAACAGTGTGCTGTCTATTCCTTCATGTAAATATACTTCTTTGGTCTCGGCTTCGTCCAAGCGGGAAAAGTTGCGGAGGGATAACACGATATCGCGGATGCGGTTGCTGCCTTGCTGCATGGATGTCAGAATCTGCGGCAAATCTTCTTGAATAAATTCTAGTTCGATTTGTGCTTCAAATTCATCAATTTCGGCGGGCAGATCGGGATGGTATTTTTTGTATAAATCTATCAACTCCATTAAATTTTCTACATATTCGGTGGCGTGGGTGAGATTGCCGTAAATGAAACTGACGGGGTTGTTAATTTCGTGGGCGATTCCGGCTACCATTGACCCAAACTCGACATTTTTTCGCTTTGAACTAACTGTGTTTGGGTTTGTTTGAGTTCTGCTAGGGCTAATTTGAGTTGTTTTGCCCGATCGCCCAACATTATAACTTGTTCTTGGGTTTTTTCAAATAACTGTACTTGCCGCCACGCGCTGATAATTGCCATTACCAAAAGTAGGCTCAAAATTGATGCTAACAAATTCAAAGGTAGCAGTTGAGATTCGATGTTTTCGCGGGGAATAATCAGGGCGATCGACCAATTAGCTTGTTTCAGCGGCGCGCAAGCAATGTATTTCCAATTGCCGTCAAATTCAGTTAATTCTATTCCCTGCTGTTTTTGCACCATTTTTCGGGCGAGATCCCTTAAATCCGGGTCTTTGGCTGCGAGAAAACTCGGCACTGGTTGTTCTTTTGTTCCCCTCTTTTTTGGATCGGGATGGAAAATCGGCACTCCTTGAGAATTGAGGGCAAAAGCATAGCTTCCTGTGCCGTAATCCAGGGTACTAACTACATCTGTCAATCGCTGCACTTCGATCGACCCGCCGAATACTCCGATCGGCTTTTTTCCTCGATCTAAATCTTGCCATATTGGCACTGCGATCGGCACTACAGGTCGGCCCGTGGTGCGGGCAATCACCGGATCGGAAATGTAGACTTTTCCGGTCATTGCTTGTTGAAAATAATCGCGGTCTTTGACTTTTGTCGCCGTCAAACCGACTGCTGTATTGTATGTGGAACCGTTTGGTTTTACTAAGTACAATACATCGAATTCTGATAGCCGTTCTACTTCCGATTTTAAATAAGCTTCGGTCGCCGACCATTTTAAAGAACGGACGATCGGAGTGCTGGCGATCGTTTCTATTTCTGCTTGGCGCGTCCCCAGCCAGTCGTCAATTTCTCCAGCGCTTTGCTGAACCTTTAATAAAGCTTTTTCTCTAATTTCTTGCAAGATTATTTCTCGCACTAATTGATAACTGATTAAAGTAACTGCACTTATTGCCAGGGTAATTCCTGCTAGAATTGGCAGAAATACTGCTTGGCGATTTGGTTTCGATCGCTGCAATATTTGCTGTTTTTTATTCTTTTGAGTTCGCCTGAGTTTGAAATTTTTCATTGAGCTTATTTAGACATCGTAAATTCACATAAAGTCATAATTTTCGCCTAATGTAGGGTGCGCGCTGCGCACCTTACAAAACTGCATTCAGTGGTTGGGGTGCGCAGTGCGCACCTTACAAAACTGCATTCAGTTGTCAATTAAATAAAGAGAAAACTGTCAACTGCCAACTCTCAACTCTCAACTATCAATTACACCGGAATGATTGGCAATATCGCCCGCAGGTTCAAATCGACCGCCTAAATATTTGGCGAGAAATTCTTCGGCGATCGCATAAAAATGCAAGCGATTTTCCGGCCGCGCAAATCCGTGTCCTTCGTCTGTATAAAGCACGTATTCTACAGGTTTGCCGGCTTGCTTCATAGCATTGACAATTTGCTCGCTTTCTGATTCTTTGACTCGCGGATCGTTCGCACCTTGGGCTATTAGTAAAGGTTTCTGAATGCGATCGACAAAAAATAAGGGCGATCGGGATTTCAAAAACTCCGGTTCTGTTTCCAAATTGCCGACGCGGTGATATTCTATTGCTTTGAAAGCTTCCCAGTAAGGCGGAATAGTTTGCATCATTGTAATCAAATTACTCGGCCCGACAATATCGACGGCGCAGGCAAAAACATCGGGACTAAAAGTCACTCCTACTAAGGCAGCATAACCGCCGTAGGAACCGCCCATAATGGCAATTTTATCCTGTTGCGAAACTCCCGTTTCTACCAGCCAATTTACCCCATCTAACAAGTCGTCGTGCATTTTACCCGCCCATTCGCGATTGCCGGCATTGAGAAAGTCTTTGCCGTAGCCGGTGGAACCGCGAAAATTGATTTGCAACACGGCATAACCGCGATTTGCCAGCCATTGGGCTTCTGGATCGTAACCCCAAATATCGCGCGCCCAAGGGCCGCCGTGCACTAGCAAAACTGTCGGTACGGGTGTGGGAATTCCCAGCGGTTTTGTTAGGTAGCCGTGAATAGTTAAACCATCCCTCGCGGTGTAAGAAATTGGTTCCATTGATGACAGCGGCAAACCTTCGAGTTTTGATTTGTTGCTGAACAGGAAGGTGAAGGTTTTAGAGGTACGATCGAACGCATAATAGTAAACCGGGCCGTCGTCTGCGATATAAGCAACCAGCCAATTAGTATCGGCGAGATTGCGGCTGATGATGTCGAATTCGCCGGGACGGAATTTGCCGATCGCCCCAAAATCCTCTACTATACTTGCATCTAAAATTTGCCATTCTTGCTTGTCCTTGTAGAAGGAAACTGCTTGAATTTCTCGCGTGGTGGGGTGTATGAAAATATCGCTGACATCGTATTCTGAATCGGAAGCAATTTCTGTTTCTTGCTTGGTTTGCAAATCGAATGCAATCAAACGTTGGGCGTTAGCATCGTGATTGCCAATTAGATAAATAACTTTGCCATTTTCGGAGAATTCAACGGCACCGCCTTCTTCATCTGGCCCCCATTTTCGCAGGCTTTCCCAAGATTTGTCTGTTGTTTCTCGAAACAGCAATTCGGAACCGCCGTCATCAGTTGTCGCTGTGGCCGCCCGTACTTGCAATTGCGCGTCAGCAGTCCAACCGACAATGTTACCTGGATTGTCGGTATCGAATTCAACGGCACCGTTTTTGAGATTGATGCGATAAACATCGTGTTTGCGACGATCGCTGATATTTAATCCCACTAATATATCATTGGGAAAGTTACGATCGAGGGCGATCGGCTGTGCTTGAATTCCTTGAAATGGTGTCAAGTCGCGCACGAGATTTGACTGGATATTTACCAAGAATAAATGCCAGTTTTCGTCGCCGTCGGTATCTTGGAGGTAAATTAATTCTTCGCCGCTATACGTCCAGAAAAAGATGCGGATGCCGCGTTTTTTGTCGGCTGTTAGTTGGCGATCGTCTGCTTCACCTACGGTACGCAATTGCACTTGTAAAACGTTGTTTTCGTCGGGTGCAATGTAAGCGAGATATTTGCCGTCGGGTGAAAGGCGGGGGCTAGTTTTTTCGGGGTTGCCGAAGAGAATCTCCCGATCGATTAAAGGTGGAAGTTCGGTTTTTTGTTGGTGAATTGTGGAACTTTGCATTGTTGGTTATCCTTAATTATCTCTACAGGGGATGGTAACAGCGTTCGATCGTGCGAGATTGTCGGTTTGTTCCAGGGTCCGACAGGGGTTGAAAACCCCTGTCTCATAGCGAAAGTCCTCTGGAAGAGGACTGGGATTGCCTCGATTTAATTGAGGTTCTGTAGTCGGTTTTTAACCGACTTTTGCTGTGAGACGGGGAATTAATTCACTCCTAGAACCCGTGGATTAGCGACAATCTTTCGATCGCACCTTTCCCTATTAATTGAGGTTCTGCAGTCGGTTTTTAACCGACTTTGGCTATGAGACGGGGAATTAATTCCCCGGCAGACCCGTGGATTAGCGACAATTTTTCGATCGCACCTTTCCCTATTACATGAAAATCAATTTTGGTAATCCAATCGCATCCCCCTTTCGATCGTATGTATGGTGCATCGCCACGATATTTCTCGCTAATTAAAGCGATCTGGCGGTGGCGCACTCTACGTTAATTGCGAAACTTAAAAAGCGAGGTTTGTAGTAAGGACTTTAGTCCTTTCTTTGCGGACTTAAGTCCGTACTCCGAACCTTTTACTTCAGCAATTCTTGAATTGGTTTGCTAATCCAATTGAAACCGACTTTTAATTGGTGTTCAAATGTTGGCATTCGATAAAGATAGGCCAAGCGGCGGGCAATATGCGCTAATTGTCCGTCAAGTTTGATTCCTAAACCGGCGAGGGTGGCGCTATCTTTTCCTAATGTCATCATTTCTCCCAAGGGCTGGTAGCGGAAGGGCAGTAACGGCCGATCGGTCAGGGATGCCCAAACGTTCCAAGCGGTATAATCAGCTTGTTGGAAGGCTGTTTGCGCGGTGGAGGGGACTTTTTGACCTACCGCATCGTGACATTCAACTAAGTCTCCCAAGGCAAAGATGTCGGGATAATCTATTACTTGCAGGGTGGGATTAACTGTTAGTTGACCGCGATGGTTTTGTTTGAATGGGAGCGATCGCACCATGCTAGAAACTTGGGTTCCTACTGTCCACAATACGATATCTACTGGCAAAACATCGACTTGTCCTTTGTAAATTAAAGAAATTGTGTCGGGTCCGATCGACTCTACTTCTGTTTCTAAGTCAGTCCAGATTTGCCTTTTTTCTAATGCTTTGGTGGCAGTTTCGCGGTTGAATTCGGGTGAGGTTCTCAGGATTTTGTCGCCTTGTTCGACTAAACGCAACCGACCTTTTTCTCCGAGTCGATCGGCTAATTTGCAAGCTAATTCTACTCCCGAATAACCGCCGCCGACAATGGCGATGCGGATTTTGTCGGTGTCTCTGGCTTCGAGAAATCGCAGCCTTTCTTCTAAACGGTAAGCGTCGGCGAGAGAACGAAAAGAATAAGCGTATTCAACTGCACCTGGAACCATATCTAGCGGCGTTTTACCACCTAAAGCTAAAACCAGTCGATCGCACTTTAATTCCAATCCGTCTTGCAAGTGTACTTGTTTGGATTCCACGTCGATGCCGGCAACATTTGCTTGACAAAAGCGCACGCCCGTGTTTGCTAAGAGTTCGGCAAAGGGCGGGGCGATTTCCCATGTTTGGAGTTCGCCGGTGAGGAGCTCGTACAGCAAAGGAACGAAGAGAAACCGATCGTGGCGATCGATCAGGACGATTTCGGGTTTTTCCTGCTTGGAGAAGGGTAACTGACTCAAGCGCAGGGCCGTGTAAAGTCCGCCGAAGCCTCCGCCGAGAATGCAAATCCGGGGTTGTTGTTGAGTCATAGTGTTTTGGTTGAGGGGCGATCGGTAGCAAGGCAACTTCTCCCATTGTAACGAGATGGATGGATGCTACAAACCGAGCCGCCATTTCATTTACTTTCTCTTTCCTGTGAAGCTACCTACAATTTCAAATCTCAAATCTCAAATTTCAAATAGTCTAGCTCGGTAGAGAGCAGTTTTTTCGTCGATCCCCATCCGCGTTTCCCGCCTGCTGCTGTTAAGCCTGGGGTCGATCGCCAGCCAAAAAGTCCGACGGTTGTACAATTCTCTCGATCGCCGGGATTTTCGACTCCATAGCCAGATCTATTAGCAGGCATCAAATTTCCTGAATGTTTCCCAAAACTATTTTTGTACTATTATAATTAATAGCTAATTTTCGCGACAAATAAAAGCACCTTTAAACAGTTGACTTTTGACAGTTGACTTTTGACAGCGAGTTTATAACTGCATCTACGATAAAACTTTCTTGGTTCTCTTGAGGGAAAAATTTTTATGCAAATTTCTGAGAATTCTTCTAATATTAAAAACAGCGATAGCAAGAAAAACGAAGATGCCCCATCTTTGTTAAGCAGCGAAGAACGATATCAAACTTTAGTAGCTAATATTCCCGGCGCAGTTTACCGCTGTACCTGCGATTTGGCAGCTTCGGATATCGAACTGAAACGGACAATGGTGTTTTTGAGCGAGGTAATTCAAGAAATATCCGGCTATCCGCCGTCGGATTTTATTAACGATCGCGTTCGTTCTTTTGCCAGCATCATTCACCCTCAAGATCGATCGCAGGTGGAAGCTGCTATTAGAAAAAGCGTAGCAGCACAAGTACCGTACATCCTCGAATACCGCATTCTCCGGGCCGACGGCGGGATGAGGTGGGTTTACGAAAAAGGTAGATCTGTTTGCTGCGATACCCCTCAAGTGCAAGGGCAATTTTTGACTGCTGCGACGCCGCCGATTTCACCTGCTTGTCTCGATGGAGTAATTTTGGATATTACCGAACGCAAGCGGGCTGAGGAAGATTTGCGGCACACTCAAGAGTTTTTGAATGCGGTACTAAAAAATTTGCCCGTCAGCGTATTTATTAAAGATGCTGCCACGCAAAGATTTATTTACTGGAATAAAGCCAGCGAAGAATTGTTTGGTTATTCTCGGGCAGAAGTTCTCGGAAAAAGTGCTGGCGAATTGTTTGCTTCCGATCTAGCAAACCGTTTGGAAACCAAAGATTTAGAAGCTTTTGCAACTGGAAAATGCGTCGAAATACCAGAAGCAATTATTCACATTCCGCACCGAGGAGAACGCATCGTTCATGCGAGAAAAGTGCCTTTATTCAATGAATTTGACCAACCCGAGTATATTTTAGGCATTGCCCGAGATATTACCGAAAGCAAAAAAACAGAAATCGAACTATCGCGTTTGGCCCTCGTCGCTCAAAAAACCCAAAATGGGGTAATTATTACTGATGCTAAAGGCTGCATTGAGTGGGTGAACGAAGCATTTACTCGAATTAGCGGTTACGTGCTCTGTGAAGTGCGGGGAAAAAAACCGGGGGCCGTACTTCAAGGTGCAAAAACAGACCCGCTAACCGTCGATCGACTGCGGGCAGCTTTGGCAGCGGGAGAACCGTTTAATAAGGAGATTTACAACTATACCAAAGAGGGAAAGGGCTATTGGGTAACGCTTTCGATCGCCCCTATTTATGACGACAACGGCGAATTGGAAGGTTTTATTGCAGTGCAAAGCGATATTACCGATCGCAAGCAAGCAGAGGAAGCTCTCAGGGAAAGCGAGAGTTATTACCGCTGCATTGTCGAGACAGCATCCGAGGGAGTTTGGCTGTTTGATGCTGACAGCAAAACGACTTTTGCTAACAGCATGATGGCGGAAATGTTGGGATATACAGCAGAAGAAATAGTGGGAAAATCGCTGTTTGATTTTATGGACAGCGAGGCAGTGACGGTCGCTGAAACCTACGTGGAACGCAGGCGACAAGGCATCCGAGAACGTCACGATTTTAAGTTTAGACGCAAAGACGGCTCGCACTTGTGGGCAATTATTTCGGCGACACCAATGTTCGATGCTGGCGGCGAATTTTCCGGTGTGTTGCGGATGATTACCGATATCAGCGATCGCAAACAAGCCGAAGCAGAATTGCGGCAAACACTCAAAGAATTGGAATTTGAAAAATTTGCCTTAGATCAATCGGCGATCGTTTCAATTACCGATGAATTTGGAGTTATTACCTATGTCAACGATCAATTTTGCGAACTCTTTCAATATTCCCGAGAAGAACCGATCGGCAAAACTCATAAATTAGTCAATTCCGGCTATCACTCAGCGGATTTTTTCAAGGAACTTTGGTCAACCATCCGCCAGGGGAACGTGTGGCGGGGAGAAATGAAAAATCGAGCTAAAGATGGCACGTATTTTTGGCTGGATACGACAATTGTACCTTGCTTGGATGCTCGGGGAGAACCGCATCAATACGTCGCAATTCGCAAAGATATTACTGACAAAAAACAAGCCGAAGAATCTTTGCGACTGTCGGAAAGCAAGCTGAGATCTAAAAATCAAGAATTGGCAAAAGCCCTGCGCGATTTGCAGCAAACTCAAAGCATGATGGTGCAAAATGAAAAAATGGTAAGTTTGGGACAGTTGGTAGCGGGCGTCGCCCACGAAATCAACAATCCAGTCAGTTTTATTTACGGCAATGTCTCCCACGCTGACGATTACTTTCAAGACTTGTTGAAAATGCTGCTGCTTTACCAGCGGGAATACCCGCATCCGACACCAGCAATTAAAGCAGAGATGGACGATGTAGATTTGAATTTCCTGCTTCAAGATTTGCCGAAACTGTTAAATTCAATGAAAATGGGAGCCGAACGCATTCGCCAAATCGTCCTGTCCCTGAAGAATTTCTCGCGTTTGGATGAAGCGGAACAAAAACAGGTAGACATTCACGAAGGAATTGAAAGCACTTTATTGATTTTGCAGCACAGGTTGAAAGAAACGGCAGGACGCCCGAAAATTGTGCTGCTGAAAGAGTACGGAAATTTGCCCCGCGTGCAGTGTTATGCAGGACAATTAAATCAGGTTTTCATGAATATTATCGGCAATGCAATTGATGCTTTGGAAGATGCTATGGAAACCGGAAGATGGGCCGATGGAGAACACTCGCCTATTCCTTATTGTCCTTCGCCGACGCTGCGGATTTGTACGGAGGTAAAATATGCGGAAAATGTTTCGATCCCGCCAGAATCTGGTGTTGCTGATGCTGCAATCGGGCCTCCCACTCATATCTCGATTCGGGTTGCAGATAACGGGCCGGGGATTCCTCTAGAAGTTCAACGAAGACTGTTCGATCCGTTTTTTACGACAAAAGAACCGGGTAAAGGTACAGGTTTGGGATTGTCTATCAGCTATCAAATTGTTGTGGAAAAACACGGCGGCAATTTAAAGTGTCATTCCGCACCGGGTCAAGGTACGGAGTTTGCGATCGAAATTCCTGTTAGGAAGGAAGAAGGAAGAAGGAAGAAGGAAGAAGGATGAGGGAAGAAGGAAGAAGGAAGAAGGAAGAAGGATGAGGGAAGAAGTAATGTAGTAGGGTGCGCACTGCGCACCTTACCGCTACTGAAGTCCGCACTACAAACCGATCGCATTTCCGGCCAACCACGCCGTCGTCCACGCACTTTGGAAATTGAAACCGCCCGTTACGCCGTCGATATCGAGAATTTCGCCAGCAAAAAACAGTCCGGGACAGCAGCGGCTTTCCATTGTTTTAAAATCCACTTCTTTTAAATTAACGCCGCCGCAGGTGACAAATTCTTCTTTAAATGCGCCTTTTCCGGTTATTTGATACTCGCCTTGAACGAGTTCCTGTAAAAGTCGATCGATCGTTTTATTTGATAATTGAGACCAGCGTTTTTGCTCGTCAATGCCGAGCGCACTTATCAAGCGTTCCCACAGGCGGCGGGGAATTGCTACCGGACAGCTAGCCGCGATCGTCCTGTGCGCTAACTGCGATTTAACTGCTAGCAATTGCTGCCGCAAAACTTCAGGTTTGTATTGCGGAACCCAATTAATTAATACGGGTGTTTTGTAATGGCGATCGTGCAAAAATCTCGCCCCCCAAGCCGAAAGTTTGAGTACGGCCGGCCCGCTCAAACCCCAGTGAGTAATTAGCAAAGGTCCGGTTTGTTCTAATTTCGCTTCCGGCAATTTTACCCGAGCATTAGCAACAGAAACTCCGGCTAAATCTTGAATTCTACTGTCGGAAATATTGAAGGTAAATAGAGAAGGAACGGGCGGTTCTATAGTGTGACCTAAGTTTTTTGCCCAGTTGAAACCCGAGTGACTGCCGCCGGTAGCAATCAACAGTCGATCGCACTTCAATTTATCCCCCGATTTTAACTCTATTTCAAAAGCAGGTTCCGGGGAAGCAAGATACAGTTTACCTGCCGCATTTGCCGCTGTCGGTAACGAGTCATCCGATGTAGGGGCCCTGCCCCCGTGCCCGCCCTCTGGAGTGCTTCCGCGATCGCCCTCTGAGGTATTCCCGCGATCGCTCTCTGCAATATTTCCTTGTTGTATTTCTGCTGTATTTCCTATTAATTTCTTTACTGAAACTACCGGATCGCCCGTGCGAATTTTCACGCCCGCACCTTCAGCAGCCCGAATCAAACAGTTAACAATAGTTGCAGAATCGTCAGTTACCGGAAACATTCGCCCGTCATCTTCGGTTTTCAAATTAACAGCATGACTGGCAAACCATTCGACAGTATCGCGAGGTTGAAAGCGGGTAAAAGCACCGCGCAAAGCTTTCCCTCCCCTGGGGTAATTCTGCACTAAAACAGCCGGATCGAAACAAGCGTGAGTAACGTTACAGCGCCCGCCCCCGGAAATGCGAACTTTAGCGAGAACTTGGCGGCCGGCTTCTAGTAAAGTGACGCGGGCGTGCGGGTATGTTTGGGCGCAGGTAATTGCACTAAAAAAACCTGCTGCGCCGCCTCCGATAACTGTAATTTTGAGGATTCGATCTCTCAGATGTTCGCTCAAGTTTTTTCTCGTTGATTCTGAATGAAGCTTATCCCACTTTTTTAGAAGTGGGTTATTCGTGCTAATTTGAGGTTGCTAGCGGTGAAATATCGCGATCGATTCACCGCCGATCGCCCTTACAATTAAGGTTGTAATGGAGAGTTAGTTAGATTTTTCCGAGCTTTTTCCGATCGCTCTTGGGCTGTATCCATAACTTCCGTCATTTTCTCGACTATTTCTCCCGGATAATTTTCTAACACCCGAGTAGACAGCGAAACCCGGCCCCGACTTTCATCGAGATCGACAACTAATGCTTTCACAAATTGACCGATCGAAAATACCTTAGACAGGTCATCAATATAGCTTTGACTGACTTGCTTGATATGCAGCAAACCGCTAATTCCTTCCAAATCTACAAACACGCCAAACGGCTTGATGCTGCCAACTTTTCCTTCCACTAACTGACCGATTTCCAACTGACTGAACGCCGAAGATTTAGTTGCCAACCGCTGGGAAAGCACCAATTTTTCTCGCTCGCGATCGACCTCCAAAAAACTCACGCTCAAAGCTTGACCTATTAATGATTCTATGTTATCGCGCTCCACCAAGTGCGATCGGGGAATAAAACCGCGCATTCCCTGCACGTCTACCGTTACGCCGCCCTTATTTGCTCCCGTAACTCGCACTTGCAGAACTTTACCGCTTTCCTGCAATTCAATTAACTGTTCCCAAGCTTGTTTAATTTCTAACTGCTTCAAAGACAGAGTAACTTGGCCGTCTTCATTTTGTTCGCGGATAATTAAAAACTCTCGTTCTTCCTGCAAAGGCACAACTTGAGACAAATCCGTTACCGTTCTCAAAGCAGCTTCTTGAATTGGTAAAAAACCAGGAGATTTGCCACCGATATCGACATACGCACCGTTCGAGTCATACTCAAAAGGTTTGCCGCGCACTACTTGTCCTTTTTGAAACTCGTAATTGTGCTGTTCGAGGGCTTTAGCAAAATCGTCCATTGAAAAGGAAGCTTTTGCACTTTGAGAACCTGTAGATTTAGGATTCATGTCAACAATTGAAAGTAAAGAAAACTGAAATTAGTTGAAAATGCCAACCACCGCCCTGCCAAGGAGCGCAAATCTCGCTTAACTGGTAACAGTAAATACTAGATTACCCTACTATAGCCAATCTGGATGCTGCGGCAATTGAGCTGTGAAAAAAGCAGACCTGAGTTGTGGAGGAGAAGGGAATTTTTCCCCTTGGTTTCAACTTGGGTTGCGAAGGTAGTACCAGTCTGGTGTCTGACGATGAGGCCCCGATCCCCCCTAGCCCCCCTTAAGAAGGGGGGGACCGGAGGCAGTCAAAGTCCTCCTTCTTAAGGGGGGACTCCAAGCAGTCAAAGTCCCCCTTCTTAAGGGAAGCCACTGCGATCTTGGGGTCCCCCCAAGTCGAGCAAGTGGCGCGGATTTAGGGGGATCTAAACTATGCTAAAAGCGAGATTTTTCAAGGGTTTTAATCTTAAGAAGCAGTCAAAGTCCCCCTTCTTAAGGGAAGCAACTGCGATCTTGGGAGGCAGTGCGGTCTTGGGGTCCCCCCAAGTGGAGCAACTGCCGGGTCCCCCCAAATGAAGCAAGTGGCGCGGATTTAGGGGGATCTAAACTATGCTAAAAGCGAGATTTCTCAAGGATTTTAATCTTAAGTTGACGGCGATCGGATTTTTCCCCTCTCTTGCTTTTTAAGTTAGTTGCAATTCCTGTTGAAAAAGCTGCTTAACTTGCTCCCACGACTCGGCTGCTGCGGTGGCGTCGTAACTGCTCCGATGGTCGCAGAAGAAGCCGTGATCGGCATTATAGCGGAAAACTTGATGTTTGATGCCGTGTTTTTGGAGTTCTGCTGCGATTCGATCGACTTCTGCTAGGGGAATGCTGGCGTCTTGAGTGCCGAAAAAGCCGTAGAGAGTGCCTTTAATGTCTGCTGTGCGGGTGACTGTGGGGGGGCCGCCACCGGGGGTTTGGGTGGCAATACCGGCACCGTAAAATGACGCTGTAGCCGCGATTTCGGGCAAAGTGGTGGCGAGGTAGGCGACGTGTCCCCCGAAGCAAAAGCCGATACACCCGAAGCCTTGGGATTGGACTTGAGGCTGGGTTTTGAGGTAATCGATGGTGGCTTGGATGTCGCTGATGAGCTCTGATGCGGTAGTTTGGGCTTTGTATTCTCTGCCGATTTTGATGTCTTCGGGGGTGTAGCCGGTTTCAAAGCCGGGGGCGAGGCGTTGGTAGATGGCAGGGGCGATCGCGACGTATCCTTCTTTTGCTATTCTTTCGGTAACTTCGCGAATGTGGGCGTTGACGCCAAAGATTTCTTGAATGACGATAACTGCGGGAAATTTGCCCTCGGCGGCGGGTTGGGCTAGGTAGGCAGCTATTTGCAAATCTCCGTTGGAAACTGTGATGTTTTCGGTGGTAATTTCTGCGTTTGTCATGGCAATTTTTTAAGTAGATGTCGCTCGATCGATTTTAAGTTTAATTTGGGATTTTTTACGAATTTTGTTAAGATGATTTTTTCCAAATCTTAAATTTTCAAATCCTTACCCGCGAGCGAAATCAAATAACGACTCATTCTCGCTCTTGACGTGCTTTTTTAAATCTTTCTCGAATCCTCGCAACAACAGCTTCCCCATCTAATCCTTCCCCTCGATCGAGTTGCGCAATCCCTAAATCGATCTTTTCCCGCGTTTCTTCTATCCATTGTTCGTACTCGCCCTGAACCTTTTTTAACAAGCGAAGAGCCGTATCAATAACTTCCTCTCCATTGGCAAATTTCCCACTTGCAACTAGAGACTGAATAAATTGTTTTTGTTCGGGTTTTAAACTAATATTCATGGTTCATCCTACAAGTTCAATAAGTGCGTCACATTCTCAACAAGCCTTTCCTCTAATTCTTGCGCTTCAAGATTCAAGATTTCCAACTCCTCATTCAACTCTTCCAAGCATTGGAGCAAATCAAAATCCTTAGACTATTTACGTTGGACTCCCCTACATAACGACCGGGATTGAGATTCCATCCCCGCGCTTCAACCTCAGCCAATGTTACTATTTTACACGACCCCGCAGCATCCCGATCGACCTTCTCGGCGCAATTAGCTGGTAAAGTCGATCGATCCAGTCGGATCTGCCAAACAGCTTGTACAATTATTATAAACTCACAGCGCATTTTTTTGAGTGCGAATTTAGCAATATCAACGATGGTAGAACGATCGATCGTCAGTTGCCAGATCCCCCAAGACTGGAAGGCAAAAATCGAACAGCTAGCGGCACTAAGGAAACAAGATCCGAGTCAAATTCTTTTCGAGGCACTGGCTCAATATTTGGGCGAAGATGTCAATACAAATGACACTCGCTTGAATGCTTTGGAAACAGAAGTGACAGCGTTACGCGCGTCAATATCGCAACTAGAAGGAACAGTCAAGGAATTGCAGTTGCGATCGCCCTTAGTTCCGACTTGGAATAATTCTACTGTTGCGTCAGTTGAGTCTTTGGCTGATGAAGACTTTCTTGATGAACCAGATGAAATTTTAATAGATTTTCTACCACCTGAAGAAAGGTATTAAAGTGGTGGGAAGGCTCATAATGAATTGGGAGTTATTATAATAAGCCGCGAAGGTGAAGGAGGTAAAAGTTAGTGCATTATTGAATGTTGAGATATTCGCGGAGGTTTTGGAGGATTTCTTTTTGCTTGTTTGAAATATTATAGCTGCGAAATAGCAGCAACCGATCGCCCCCTGTCATTACAATAAAAATATTATAGGGTTTGTCACCTTCTGCATCGGGTTCTCCTTCTGTCAAAATAAGATTGCTAATTTCGGTAAGGGAATGCTGTAAAATCTTAGTACCGAAAGCGTTGGTTTGTTTTAGGGTAAAAGAATTGAGAGCGCGATCGAAAGTAGCTACGATCCGGCGGTGGCACAAACCTGCTATTCCCGCGGTTAACCACACTAGATCGAAGGCAAACCACAGAAAAGGTTGCAGTCCGCCTTCAATGTATCTAACGCTAACAGATTTTTGGTTTGAATCGGCAAGAAAGTTATTGATGCGATCGACTATTTTTTGTTGGTATTGTTCCCCAAAACTGTAAAAGTCTTTCATGGGTATTTCGCCCTTGCGAGTAACTAATACGGCTCGATGGTGGTAAGTGCCTTCTTTACCTGAATCTCGATCGAGCCTAGCTTTTTGCAAGTCACCGGCAGGAATGTTTGTCGTCGTCCAATATAGGGGAAAGTGATGTTTTTTCAGTTGGCAACTAACAGATCTTTCGGGCGAGCGCTGACAGGATAAAGTAGTAGGCATTCCGACAGCACCAAGCCTGATAATTAGTAAAGTAAGTGCGATCGGACTTACAAAAAATCCGAAAATCCAACTCGTCCATGCTGCTAAAGGGGAATGGCTGCTGAAGATTAATTGCGATTCAGTTTGCTTGACAATTTTCATGTTAGGAAAAATTCAAACTTAGATTGATTTAAACGAGACTGCAACGAAAAATTAGTGGCAAGCGCGATCGAATCCATTATAGTTGGTACTTTCAGAGAAAATTCGATAGAATAATCGGTAGTCGCAATTCCATTGTTTGCTATGACACTAAAAGAATTAGAACCTCAACTACTGGAACTCTCTGACGGCGACAAAGTTCGAGTCGTTCAACTGCTATCTCAGGGGAAAATCTTCCTGGGACGCGGTATTGAAAAAACGCCCGATATTTGTGGCGGAAGTGCTTGCATTGCGGGAACTCGCATCACAGTTTGGGGACTTGTTGAAGCTCGCCGCATTGGCTATAGTGAAGTTGATTTACTCACAAGCTATCCATTGCTTTCTGCTACTGATATTGCTAATGCTTGGGCCTACGCTGAAGCTTTTCCCGACGAAATCGAAACAGAAATTCGGGAAAATGAAGAAGTAATGGACGAGGAAGTGTAACGCATGGCCCGCCTCTATGCTGACGAGCAATATCCCTATCCTGTTGTAGAATTCCTGCGGGCTTTGGGACACGATGTTTTAACCGTTCAAGAAGCTGGCAGAGCGAATCAGAAAATTCCAGATCCAGATGTGTTAGCATTCGCAACAAGCGAAAATCGCGCTGTCATTACCGAGAATCGAAAAGATTTCTTTCGGCTGCACCGCCTACAGCCCGACCATGCAGGTATTATAGCCTGTACGAACGATCGCGATTGGGAAGCGCTGGCTAACCGCATTCATCTTGCGATTGCTGCGGCAGAATCTTTGCAAGGAAAACTAATTCGCATTGTGCGTCCTTCAAAGTAACTTATATGCTTTGGATTTCTAAACGCGGTATAATTTTTTCGCTCACAATGACATAATTATAAAATCGCTAATCCCCAATCCAAAATCCTTGATTCCCCAATCCAAAACCCAAAATCTAAAATAGTTGGATTGTATTTTCAGGAAATTGCTGTTTCAAAACAGGCATTACCGGACAAGGTTTTAATTCCTGCAAATTCTCCGGTTTGTTCCAAGTAAAAGGCCCTTTTTTCTCCGCCGACATCCACAGCAAACTTTTCGCCCGCGTCATCGCCACGTACAGCAATCGAAACTCTTCCGCTGTCTTCAAAAAACCCGCTTGTTCCCACGCTTCCCCCAAATTTGGCAAAGCATCTTTACCGTGCAAACTAGCTCGAATTTGAGCTCGCGCGACTTCAGCTAACGTAAAATCTCCTAAAAATTTAGCCTGCGGTAAAACTCGCAAACTTCCCGGAATTGTTTGTTCGTGCAAAAATGGGATAAACACGCAATCCCAATCCAATCCTTTCGCTTTGTGCATCGTAATAATTGTCAGTTTACCTTTGGCTGTGTAACGCTGTTCTAAGTTTTCCCCCGCTTCTACCGGTTCAAATTTTTCGGAACTGACAATTTCGGTCAATACATTTAAAATAGCACTCATCGCTGTATTGCCGGCGGTTTCGATCGCGACTCTTTCTGCTAATTTGTCGGCCGTCGCTAATTCTGTTTGGTCGTATTGCAATGCTAGTGCTAGAAATGAGATGATTTGATAGGGCGGCAATTCCAAACGCGCTTGCAATAAGCCGATGCAAAAATAACGGCATTTGCGCGCGGCTTCCGATTGTTTCGGATCGAGCGGACCTGGATACAAAAATTGTTCGGGAGTAGCCGCTAAAGCATTATAATCTTGTTTGGGAATTAGCTGTCGATCGCTCAAAATTTTCAGCGCTGCTTTCAGGTAATCCGGTGAATGGGGTCGATCCAAAAATTGCAGCAGCGTCAAGATTTCCCAAGGTACTTGAGAATGTCGATCGCGCTCTCCTACATCATACACGTCGATGCCCAATGCTTTAAGATTAAACTTCAAGCCGTGCTTTTCTGGATTGTCCAAAACTTCCTTAATAAATTTTCCCTGTTTGTTTTCCCGCACCAACACCGCCATCGATTTCAGATACGGATTGGGAGATTTTTCCGATTCCGAAATTTCCAGATTGCCGTTATTTTCTAAATCTTGCAATTGCCGGGATTTAGCAGTTTCAAATAAGTCTACAACGCGCTGCCCGATCGACTCAACAGTTTGGTAAACATCGCGGGGAAAATACAATTCTAAACCAAGCCCGATCGGGGCTGAATTAGCATTTTGCTGCGGGTCATCGCTGCTGACTGGCTTAATAGTTTGCTCGCGAAACGGCTGTTCGCTTCCCGCCAATTCCGATTGATTTACCCAGTGTAAAATAAAGTTAGCTGCATCGATAATTACCTGTGTGCTGCGCCCCGCACCGTCCATTGTTGCTAATTTATTTTCAACTTCGCAGCGATCGCAGAATTGGTTAAAATAAATCGGGTCTGCTGGAGTAAAAGTAGAATTAATAGCTTGATTCGGATCGCCAACTCTGATAAAATTAGGAGGTAAGTGAGGATTGCTGGGGTCGATCGCCAGCGTTTCCAAAAGCTGCGTTTGCAAAGGAGTAGAATCTTGAGCTTCGTCTTCAAAAACCGCAAATACTTGACTTTGTTCTTTCGATCTCGCCCCCGGATTTTCCAACACCCGCAAAGCTGCTAAAATCATTTCATCGTAATCGATTAATTCCCGACTTTTCAACAAAGATTGATACTTTTGATACAAACCCCCCGCTACCGCCAAAATTTGATAAGCATCTCCAGAAGTAGCGCTCGTTTCTAACAGTTGTTCTGGCAGCAAACCGGAAGATTTCGCCTCGTGAATCACAATATTAGCTAACTGCGGTAAAATCTCCGTGCGCAAAACCGACTGTCTCCGCAACCTCTCCGTTTCCTCCCCATCAAATTGCTGTCCTTCCAACAAAATTTGATACCGTCGGGGATTTTCGGCAATCCACAATTCTACACAAGTGCGAATCAAGCGGTGATTTTGCGTTGGAGTAACTAAAGTTGTATTTTCTAAATTCAAGCCCGACAAATCGGGATAGCGCATGGCAATATTCAAAGCCAAACCGTGCAAAGTGTGTACGGCAAAACCACCTTGAGGCAAAGACAATTCTTGCAATCTTTCCCGAATTTTACTTTTAATATTCGCAGCGGCCGATCGAGTAAATGTTACCACAATTAATTGACGGCGGCTGTGCAATTGATAGCGGGCGATCGCAATTGCAGAAGCCGCCGCCATTCCGGTAGATTTCCCCGCACCAGGGACTGCGGAAACAGCTAGCGGGCCGCCTTCCCAATCGGCCATGCGCTGCTGTCCCGCCCGCAATTCGCTGCGAATTTTGCGCAAGCTTGCTCTCTTAAAACTGCCGCCACTGTGGCATCTGAAAGTGTAGAAGTGATGTTTAGATTATCAGACATTCGATTTTATATTTTAGATTGAAGGATTGGTAATTGGTAGTTGGTAATTGGTAATTGGTAATTGGTAATTGGTAATTGGTAATTGGTAATTGGTAATTGGTAATTGGTAATTGGTAATTGTCAACTGTCAATTCAAAACTCTTAACGATCGCGAGTTCCCGACGCTCGCACTACAACTCAAAACTCAAAACTCAAAACTCAAAACTCCCGAACAACTGTTTACAAATCTTCAACCTCTACCGTTTCAATTTTTGTATCAGCTATGATGGCACCATCTACCCCAGATTAAAGTAAAAACAGCGCCAAATTCAATACTCAAAAGTTTTTTATAGGAAGTACGCCAATGACAGCTTACATCACAACTGATTCTCAGGTGCAAGTAAAACCAAACACAAATCCGGCCAACAAAAGCAGTGGCCGTTTTGCGATCGCGCTATTCTTAACTTTATCTTCTGCTGTCGCTTTGCCGAGTTGCGCGAGTGCACCCACGGGAGGTAGTGATCCTCCGGGAATGGCTCCAAAATCCGCACCAGTAACTGTAGCAGAAGCAGCAGCACCTGCTGGAGGGGCAAATTCAGACGTTGCTGCTGCATCAAAAACTACAGCAGCCGAACCTCAAGCATCTCGCCCCCAACTAATTAAAAAAGCCGAACTTAATTTAGTTGTCAAATCAATTGACGCCACCACTAAATCAGTCACCGATATTGTGGAAAAACGGCAAGGTGATATTTTAGGTTTCCAAAACCAAAAGCCCCCAGATTCCAGCATCCGTCAAACAGCAACGATGGAAATTCGCGTACCGCAAGAAAAATTAGATGCTACATTAGAGGCTTTGGCAAAACTCGGTACGGTACAAAATCGAGGATTGACGGCGGAGGATGTTACCAGCCAATTAGTCGATAATGAAGCCCGGTTGAAAAACCTCCGCAAATCGGAAGAAATGGTGTTAAAAATAATGGAGCGATCGGGATCTGTAGGTGACGTACTGAAAGCTTCTCAAGAATTGAGCAAAATTAGAGAGTCGATCGAACGTATCGAAGCTCAATTAAAAAGCTTGCGGAGTCAAGTAGCCTATTCCACGATTAATTTAACACTAGAAGCAGCAGTTTCGGCTCAACAAGAACCAGAACCTTCTTTAGGTTTGCGAGTGCAGGAAACTTGGGGACAAGCGACTCATTCTGTGGGAGAATTAACTTTAGGTTTGTTTGGTTTGGGTATTTGGCTGTTAGCTTACAGTCCTTATTTGCTGTTAATTGCGGCGGCAATTTACGGGATTACTCGATTGAGAAAACAGCCAGAAGCTTCCAAAGTTCAACAAGAACCAAAACCCCCAGTTTCAAATTAGGCCGCAGGATTAAAACCCCCAAAATCCATCGTAGGGGCGAAGCATTTGGGCGACAATTCCCGAAATAAGCGCAAAATATTGTACCCGAATGCTTCGCCCTGTCTCACGACAAAAATGCGATCGTACCTGACTCAAATCTGGGGATTAAAGTGCGATCGCGCATTCCCAAATTTTACCAAAAGGTCGATTAATTAAATAGAAAAAAACCCGGATTTACGTGAAAAAACTTTCCCAAAGCCTCAGCTTGTTTTTTAGTAATTTCTACTTGACCGTTAACTATTTCATTTACCATCTCAATTGTACCGATAATTTCTACTAAATCTGCAGGTTCTAAACTTCTAACATCCATCAAGTGAAGAATTCTTGAGTGGGGAGTTGAAGCATTCAGTTGATAGTGACTTTCTTCAAAATCTTCAATTAGTTTGACTAAAAGTTCTAAGAGAGTATCTTCTTCTGGAGTTAGATTTTTCCGATACAGTAAACTTTCAACAATTTCTAAAAATACTTCGTTCTCATCTTCATTTTTGATGATGCGAGGTTGATATTGAGCTAAAAGGCTGCTGTATCTGTCAGAGTCAAAAGTAAGGATCGTTTTTCCAGTTGTCTTTGTCATATTCTGCATGAGTCAAAATGTACTTGATATAAACAATCTGCTTTTGATAGTTAAAGCTTACGATTAAGCGATATTTATTTCCTTGTTTTCGCCATTTTTGCGGGTGATGATGATGGTATCGCGATCGTTTATGACTTGTTCGCACAGTTCGTCGAGATTGGCTTTAGCTTCAGTAGAAGTTACTTGGGTTTGTGTGAGTGACATAGTTTGTGGCTTGCCAATATTAATGATATTATAAGGGCGATTTACTGATGCAAATCTATTCACCTGCATGGCGGTCTGGTTCAAATGCGTAAAAATGAATTTTTTGGCTAACTTTACAGTAAAATATCCGGGAACATCTTTTATCACTACTACTTTGTCCCATTTTGAAAACATCAGCGCTATATAGCGTTTCTCACCAATATGAGGTGCACGCGATCCTTTAAATTTCAGAGTTTTTAAGCATTTTTCTGTACCTCATCTACCTGAGAAAGGCTATATTTAGCGTATTTTTTACTACCAATTGTTATTTTTTCACCTTGATACTGGCTCTCCCAAACAAAAGTTGATAAGTTTATTTTATATAAATACCTAAATTATGAGCTGTAGTCAGGGTTCGGAATGAAATGGAGAACCCTGGCTACAGCTCATACTCGCTCGATTGCTGATGATGCAGGATAATAGAGAGTGATTTTCCCATCAGGAAAGGACTGTGCTATGGAATCTCCGATGACAGGTCTGATTAACTTACCATCCATCAGCGTGGTGAGTAGCTTCTCGGTAGAAGATGCTATCTGTTTTGAACTCAAAATATTGGCGAGTTCGATGGCCTGTCCCCACTGCGGTCAATCGACGAAAGAACTCCATCAAATCCGCCCAATTTTAGTCAGAGATTTGCCTGTGTTTGGTCAACCTGCATATCTGAAGATTCCTCGGAGAAATTTTTACTGTCGCCACTGCCAAAAATACGTTACTGAAAGATTAGAATTCCTCGACTGGCGACGGCCTTATACAAAGAGGTACGAAGCCAACATTTACCAACGAGTTCTGCAACAGAATGTAGCACAAGTTAGTCGGGAAGAAGGATTGACTTGGGCGCAAGTTGAAGGAATATTTAAGTCAGTCAACAACTATGTAAAAACCAACTGGCAGCCTGCGGAAAGGCTCGGCATGGATGAAGTCAGTAAAAAAAAAGGTCATCAAAACTTTGTGACAGTCATCAGCGATCTTGAAAGGGGTTGCCTCATCGAAGCAATTGATAGTCACAAACAAAAAGAAATTATCGAATTCCTGAAAAAACAACCAGAGTCAGTCAGAGATTGCGTCAAGGAGGTGAGCGTTGATATGTGGGGTGGATTCCCCAAAGTGATTGAGGAAGTTTTTCCCAACGCTGCCATAGTAATCGATCGTTTCCATGTAATGAAATTGGTTAATGGTCAACTCAACAAAATTCGTCGCTTAGCGGGAGTCAAACCAGCAGGAAGTCGATATTTACTTTTGAAAAACCAAGCCGATTTAACAAGTATTCAGAAAGAGCAACTTGCTTTGATTCTCAAGCACTCAGCTTGCTTAAGCATCGCTTACGAGATGAAAGAAGAATTCCGGGAAATTTATGAAACAAGTAAAACGGTGGCTGAAGGTCGATCGCGAATGGAAAAATGGTTAGAGTCTGCTGAGTTATTTTATGCAAAAACAGCCCGGACAATTCGCCAGCATCTGGTAGGGATTTGTAACTATTTTATGAACCGAACTACGAGTGGGGTTATGGAAGGAATTAACAATAAAATTAAATTGATTATGCGTAATGGCTATGGGTTTCACAATTTTGACAACCTACGTTCTCGTTTGTTGGGTTGCTTTTCATCATCTGGATAATACCATCAGATATCCTGCAATGCGTGAAAGTCAAGCGATGATTAGCTGTAGCCAGGGTTCTCCATTTCATTCCGAACCCTGACTACAGCTAATGATTTACTTGGGCTGTATAAGACTAATTTATCAACTTAACTTTGGGAGAGCCATCACAAGACAAGCATTTCTCAAGCAACAAATTCCATTCATTTAAGACATCTTCAGGAAGTAATTCATTAGCAAATTTACACGCGGGGTTATTTTCGGCTAATGCGACGCACCCTCCAGGACAAAATTCAAATCTTCTAAACAATTCAGGGATAATTTTATCCTTAAAAAATCTCGTATAATGCTCTTCAACTTCTGGCTGATTTTTGAAAGGATTATTATTGTATATTTCTGCCAGCAGCCCCTCACTAAATTTAAACTTAATTAAGTGATATAAACTGTCTGTATCTCTTTCAATATTTTCAATCTCGGTTAATAATGAGTTAAGGGATCGAAAAATTTCAAAATAGCGTCGCGATTGCCATGCTTTTTCACTGACAGCTAAATAGACAGGATCTAAATATTTTCTCATTGGCTAAGCTTAGCCATCCTTTTTTTCAAAGTTGCTTCCATTAGATCCCGCGCGTCATTTTCATCAAAGAAGCCAACTGGCCAATTTTGGATCTCCCCAAACTCATTGATGTGAATTGGTTTCACAACTGAAGTTTTTTGCTTTTCATCAAAACTTACAAAAAGAGTATTTAAAAGCTCTTTAATTTCCCCTGATTCTTCTTGGGCAATTCGCAGGCACAATCGGTTGATTAAATGTTCGCTATGAGTTTCAATAACTAATTTTTTCCCAGATTTAGCCATGCAAATGAAAAAATCAGCAAGCTTTGACTGTAGGGAAGGATGCAAATGAATCTCTGGCTGCTCTAAAACAATTGTTTCTTCTGCTTTTGTCCGCAGGCATTCTACTAAAATTGGCAAAATTTGACTGACACCAAATCCGACATCTGGTAGATATACATCTATTCCAGATGAGTTTAATTTAACTTGACCTGGAACGCCACCTAAGCCAACTACAGAAGTGATATTAGGTAATTTCATACATTCGGATAACCACCAGTTAACTGCTTCTAACATTTTGTCTGACTCTCGCAGTTCGTATGCTTCGATCCGTTTTCCTTGATAAATACATCTGTAATATTGAGGAAGCTTCTGCTCTTGTTCTATCGCAAGAACTAAGGGGGTGTATTCACCGTTAATTCCAATATCAATCCTTCTAAAATCGTCAAACAAGTAAAATCGCTTTGGTGCTTCACGTAGAGGCCCTATATATCTGATACTAGACCATAAATTTCTTAAATAAGTAGCTGTTACTTGGTAAGAGGTATAATAATACATAAGTTCAAATTCTTTCTCTTGCTTGAACACAGAAAATTCATCTCCCGGCAAAGTTACAGGGATTTTCTGAAGATCTGCTTTTTTTTCAGATGTAGGTTTCTTCTGCAGATAGATACCTAAATCACGGAGTAGAAATTCAATAAATTTTAATAAGTGTTTTGGTACTCTTGTTGGGCTATTCGTAAAATCTTTGTTAACTTGAGTTATATTTTTATGGCTTTGCTTGACAAATTCATTAATTGTGATAACTGTTGGTAGTATGCCTTCAAATTTAACTTGTACATTATCAAATACTACTTCCTCAATCAATTTTTCTTGAAAAAACTTTGTTTCTGTAAATTTCCTCGGATCTACGAAAATTCTATGGTATATAGGAGGATAATACATCCATCTAAATAATAAGTCAACCAATTCAATATGCTTTAATTTGAGTAAATATTTGTCTTCGCTAACTCGAATAATTTTCAATGAGAAACCAGTTTTTTTATCTTTGAATTTAAAATAACTTACCAATAAATTATTTTTAGTTTCTGGAGTAGTTGACGTTTCATGTTCGCTATAGGAGAGTTTTACCTCCAACTCTACATCAATTGGCAAAGATTCTCTGGCAACCCAAAATCTTGTTGTATCTCTCTGTTCAAAATCCCCTGCTAATTTCCAAGAAAAACCAATCTCTTTGTCAGCCGCATGATTGTTAATTACATCAGCCCAATCACCTAAACGAACGTACAGACCATTAAAAACCACAGGCTCCTGAATATAAGAATCTATAGAGAGCTTGCTGCTATCCACATTCGATTGTTTCATCAAAAGTAAACTTTGGATGATTGAACTTTTGCCAGAACTGTTGATGCCACAAAGCACTGTCAGTGGCTTCAGTTCGATCGCATCAAGTTGCTTAAATCCTTTGAAATTTGATAAAGCAAATTGTGTTAACATATATTTTTATTTTGAATTAAATTTAATTGAGCCAGCATAGAAATATCTTATCTAAAAAAATAGCTGAAGTCAATACTACGGACTAAAACTGGTCGATGGATCTCGAATCTCCTTTTATTGTTGCCAAAATTCAGCCAGATTTAAAGCATTCTGCTTGAAGTACGATCGCCCTGCGCGATCGCACTTTCACCTAAATCTTAACCGCTATCTGCGATCGAACTTCCATCACCTGCAAAGCTTTCAATGCAGCCTCAACTACCATTGTCCACTCAGCAGATTTAATATACTCCTCATCAGAAACTTCTGTTCCCAAAACCTCAAACACTAAGTCTATAGCCTGACAAACTGCTGACATCAAACTAGCTTCTTTTTCATCTTCAATAATTACTCCGATCGCCGCGTCAGGGTTTTCTGCCAGCACTGTATCATCGTAAAGAAAATGAACCGCCTCATCAAAACTGTCGCACTCAATCCCTGGCGGATAATCGCCCTCTAGCCAAACTTTATGTTGGTATTCTCTATCTGCCAGGCTGCGAAGAGTTTCTAACAACTCCTCTCTCATTTTCGGATACTTTACCATACAACTTTCTCCTTGACTAAGGTGCGTACCAGGTTTGCCATTGCAACCATTCATCTAAAGGGATGTGAGCTTCCGCAGGATTATTTTTGATGCTACCTGCGATCGGCTGACCATTTTTACCGATAACTTGACCGTCTTTTCTAAGAATAACATGGTCTACCTGTTGAGAAGGAAAGCTACTATCTGCATCTCCTTTGTCAATCCTCACGCCATTTCCCTGATTTGCTGGATCTCGCCACCGCCAACGTGGTTTCTTTTTGTTTGGCTGTGCATCACTCCAGGATTGGGGTATTTTCTGGCTAGCTGCTTCAGGGACTCTCCAATCTTGACTTGAAATCACCTCGAACCTGGTTTATGCTTAATCGTATTTTTGTATAGCAATTTTAACATACAGCGTATATCACCCTCCATAATTTACAATGAAGAAGAAGCTATAAATGCAATATAGTTAATGAGAATTGTTAAGCCGATCGACCCTCAAGCAAAGCAGCAATAATCCGATCGTTCGCTTTAGGAAAAGTAAACTCGTTCATTTCATCAAGCGTTACCCAGCGAATTTCATCGCATTCGATCGGCCGAGGTTCGCCGCTGATATGCCGACAATTATGTACCTTCAAAGTTACTGTAAATTTGCTGTAATCATGCTCGATTTCAATTAACAAATCGCCGACTTCAATCACAATTCCCAACTCCTCCATAATTTCCCGCGCGATACAAGCTTCGATCGTTTCCCCAGGCTCTATTTTACCCCCCGGAAACTCCCAAAAACCGCCGTGCAGCCCCTGCGGACTGCGCTTGTCAATCAGAAATTGCTCGCGATCGTTCTTAATTACAGCAACCCCGATAACTTTATGTACCACAGGAGAAGTTGACATATTAATTGGTAATTGGTAATTGGTAATTGGTAATTGGTAATTGACAGCTCTCAACAGTTAATTGTTAACTCAAAACTCAAAACTCAAAACTCCCGATCGACCTATCCGTGTATCCGTGTTTTCCATGTCGTGCTGTTGGTTTTTGGTAATTGGTAATTAAGTTATGTTATCAGTTTCCTTAGCAATCAACAACTACTACTCTACAACTCTCTCATGTTGTTGGGCGAGAGTGAAACGGAGGGTTCGTTCCTGGGCCCAACCTACGGGATAGATACTTAAAAACACCCGATCGCGCGATCGGGTGCTTGACCAAGAAAATGGGATACAAGCCCCGTCCTTATAGGACGGCTTTAATTATTCCTGATTCTAGTAGTAAAGCATAGTATAATAGAACAAGCAAACAACAGAAAATAATGAAAGCAAGGTATCAATACAGATTCTATCCGACCGACCAACAGCGACAGAGCTTAGCTCAGTTATTTGGTTGTGTGCGGGTAGTCTGGAATGATGCTTTGGCTTTGTGCAAAAAGTCTACAAAGAAACCCAAATCTGCCGAACTTCAAAAGATAGTAATCACTCAAGCCAAGCAAACCGAAGAAAGAGCTTGGCTAGCGGATGTGTCATGCGTTCCTTTGCAGCAGTCTGTAGCTGATTTAGAAATAGCATTCAAGAACTTTTTTGAATCTTGCAAGGGTTCGAGTCAGGGGCGAAAGGTAGGCTATCCCAAATTCAAGAAAAGGACGAACAGCCAGTCGGCACGGTTTAGAATAGGTGGATTTTCTCTGAAAGGGGATGAAGTTTACTTAGCCAAAATAGGCAATGTCAAGCCGATTTGGTCAAGAATGTTGCCTTCAGCACCTAGCTCGGTCACGGTCATCAAAGATTGCGCTAATCGTTATTTTCTCAGCTTTGTCGTAGAAATTGAACCCGTCAGTATTGATGCCAAGAACCAAAGCATCGGCATCGATCTGGGTATCAAGACTTTTGCGGTAATGAGCAATGGCGAAACAGCCAAAAGTCCTAATTACAAAGCTCTCGATCGAAAAATCCGCAAGCTCCAGAAAAAGTTAGCCCGCCAGCCCAAAGACTCAAATCGCAGGCATAAAACCCGCATTCAAATTGCCAAACTACACAATCGAATTGCCGACACCCGTAAAGACTTTCTGCAGAAACTATCAACCAAAATAGTTAACGAAAACCAAGTAATTGTTTTGGAAGATCTTAACGTGTCGGGACTGCTCAAAAACCGCAAGCTTTCAAGAGCGATTAGTCAGCAGGGATGGTATGAATTTAGAGTATTGTGTGAGGCTAAATCCCAGAAGCTTGGCAGAGAATTTAGGGTGATTAGTCGATGGGAACCTACCAGTCAAATTTGCTCGAATTGCGGGTATAGGTGGGGAAAACTGGATTTAAAAGTCCGATCGATTCGATGCTTAAATTGTGGCACTGAACACGATCGAGATGAGAACGCTGCAAAAAATATAAACAAAGTCGGGATAGGGCATTGCCACGACTCTAAACGGACACAGAGAGAAGGTAAGACCACTTGTGGCGCATCTCGATGAAGTGTCAAGAATCACCGCACTTTTAGGGCGGTGAGTATGTCAATACAAACCAGAGGCGAATTGTTGAACCCCCGCCAGAATTGTTTCTAATTCAGCAATAATTTGAGCAGCAGCCTCTAAATCATTGGATTGGGCGAGATTTTGGAGTTGGGCGGCAATCTCGGGCATCAAGCGCACGGCGGCTGTCGCGCTGACACCTTTAATTTGGTGAGCGCGGCGGGCTACTGTTTCAGCATCTCCGGCAGCGATCGCACTTTTAGCTGCTGCTAAATAACTGCCAGCATCAGTTACAAAAGCTTGCAAAATTTCCCGTTCAAATTCTAGATCGGCACCTGAAATTTCATGCAAGCGTTTCAAATCGACTGCTGATTCGATCGGAGAGTTTTCCTGTGGTTCGGGCCGATTTGTTGGGAGTTTAATTTTTAAATTTGCCGACCAATTTTCCAGAATAGATTTTAACTGTTCGATCGCAATAGGTTTGCTGATATAATCGTCCATCCCAGCAGCGAGACACTTTTCGCGATCGCCCTTCAAAGCATTCGCCGTCATCGCAATGACGATCGTCTTTTCCTGGGGCTGAATTTTGCCGTCAGCGATGTCTGCGGCTTCCCGGCGGCGCAGTCGAACGGTAGCTTCGTAACCGTCCAAAACTGGCATTTGACAGTCCATCAACACCAGATCGTACTTTTTAAGGGCCAGCATGGATAGCGCCTCTTCGCCGTTATTAGCTACATCTGCAGCGCATCCCAAAACTCTCAGTTGGTTCAAGCCGACTTTTTGATTGATCGGAGTATCTTCAACTAACAAAATTCGCAAATTACTTAGTTGTTGGTTGTTAGCAATTAATTCTCGATCGCCCGCGATTGTTGTTTCATTCCGACTTGCAGCATCAGGGTCGATCGCATTTACCAAACAATCAAACAGTTTGTGAGTTTTAACAGGTTTAGTTAAATAGCCGCTAAAACCGCTATTCACCAAGCGTTTTGCTTCGGCTAGCTGAGTCATAGAAACCATCACCACCCACTTAGTCCGCTGCATTGCCGCCTCAGAAATTATCAAGCGTTCCAGACTTCCTGCCACCATTTCCGGCAACTGAATGTCAACTAAAGCGATATCGTAGGGACGATCGGCTGCGATCGCTTTGTAAAAAGAGGAGATCGCCATCCAGCCGCTGGCAACTTCCTCAACTTCCATTCCCCACAAAACAGCCATTTTTCGCAGCAATTTTCGCACCGCCGGCTTATCGCTGGCAACTAATATTTTCTGCCCTGCCAGCACTGTTTGCAAATTCACTTTGCACACTTTTTCCCCAATTAAATCTTGCTCGATCGCTGGCAAAGTAAACCAAAAAGTCGAACCCTTGCCGGGGGTACTTTCTACACCAATGTTGCCTTCCATCAGTTCCACCAACTGCTTGCAAATTGCCAACCCCAAGCCCGTCCCGCCGTATTTTCTTGTAGTAGAAGCATCGACTTGAGTGAAAGATTGAAACAGTTTTTTCTGGTCTTCGGGAGCAATTCCTATTCCTGTATCCGTGACTTTAAACAGCAATACTTCAGTAGAATTGGTGCCAAGTTTTACGGGCTGGCTTTCTTCTAAACTTTTGGCACCATAGCTTGCTGTCAGCACTGCTGGGTTCCGGCAAATAGAAGCTTCAATTACCACCTCTCCAGCTTCTGTAAATTTAATCGCATTCGCTACCAAATTAGCGATTACTTGTCGCAACCGCGCCGCATCGCCTCTAATTTGCAGTGGCAGGTCGGTGTCAATCAGCGCTACCAATTCAATGCCCTTTTTCTGGGCGGGAGTTGCCAGCAAATCCAGCACTTCATCTAAACAGATGCTCAGGTCAAATTCGATAGTTTCCAAGCGCATTTCTCCAGCTTCAAGTTTGGATAAATCGAGAATATCGTTAATGATAGAAAGCAGGTTTTGACCGCTGACTTTCAAGGTCTGCACGAAGTCTAGCTGTTCAAGAGTAAGATTTGTTTTCAGCAGCAAGTCAGTCATGCCCATCACCCCATTCATCGGAGTGCGAATTTCGTGACTCATATTTGCTAAAAATAGCGACTTCATCCGAGATGCTCGAACGGCCTCTTCTCGGGCTTGCTGCGCTTGTTCAAACAGAGTAGATTGTTGAATGGCGATCGCTAACTGTACGCTCAATCTTCCCAGCAAATCTACCTCCGAATCATTCCAAACGCGCGGGCCGCTGCACTGCTGAGCTACCAGCAGTCCCCACAAACGACTTTTACTGGTTTCTAAACTCGTTTCGGACCGATCGATTTGGGGTTCCTCTGGGATATCTTCTGCTGTCATATCTCGATTTTCATCGCCGATAAAAATTGGTGCCACTAAATTAGCTCGCACCTGCAAACTCACAAGAAAATCCCTGTGATTCTCGCTCAAATCGGCAGTATAAATATCTTCAATAGCTTGAATTTGTCCGGCGCGGTACAGCGATCTATAACTTTCTCCAAAGTAGTTTGTTTGAAATTTTATGCCCAGCATCGGAGTCCGATCGTCGCCGACTGATTCAACAACAACAATCCCCGTGCCGTCAGATTCAAAACGGTAAATTACGGCCCGATCTGTTGCCAGCAACTGCCGCACTTCTTGGACTGCCGTACTCAAGGTTTGAGTGAGGTTGAGGGACTGGCGGACGCGCTGAGCGATCGCCGAAATCAGCCGTTCTCGTTCTGCTTGTTCCCGAAGCATTTTCTCAGCTTGCTTGCGTTCTGTGACATCGCGAATGACTGTGGCAAAGCAAAGAGGTTCGCGAGTTTGAGGGTGATTGACTAGAAAAATATTCATTAACACATCAATGCGTTTCCCGCTGCACAAGTGTTGCAGTTGACCTTCTCCTTGCCACTGTCCCCGATCGATAATTTGGGGCAAGATTTCTCGATCGAATTTTTGTTTAAAGCTGCGACCTATATAATTCCAAATCTCTGTATCGACGGCTTGGGAAATATTCTCCAATCCTACTAATTGCCGTCCGGCTTCGTTGACAAACAAGGTTTGCCCTTCGAGAGTAGCCATACCGATAAAATCGCTGCTGTTTTCAATTAGGGAAACAAATTTTTGCCGTTCTTCTTCTGCTCTTTTGCGTTCGGTAATGTCGCGCTTGACCCAAACGTGACAAATGACATCGCCCTCGTTATTAATTACAGAATATGCCGCCACGTCGATCGCCAGTATCCGGCCACCTTTGGTGAGGTTAGTAATTTCGCCTCGAAAAGTTCCGCCTTCGGCCAGACTTTTAGCAATTACATGAAATCTCTCTCCCGCAATCAGTTGGGGGTGTTCTGCTTCTAATTCGGCATCTGTATATCCTAACAGCGATTGGTGAGCGCGATTTTGTTCGAGGAAAAATCCGTCAGCATCGATAATCACGAGGGCGTCGTTGGAGTTGAGAAAGATTTCTCGGTAAAGTTTGAGTTTTTCTTCAGCTCGCTTGCGCTCGGTGATGTCCCTTGTGACGATCGCGTGACAAACTAGATTGCTAGCTTCATTATGCACTGAGAAAGCCAAAACTTCTACCTCAACTGTTCCCGCTTGTCCGGCCTTAAAGCAGGTAATTTCGCCTCGATAAATTCCGGTTGCTGCTAAACTTTTCGCTACTTCAGAAAATGCTTGTTCTCCCATGCAGGCTGCGGGTGTTTGTCTCTGCAATTCCCCGCGATCGTAACCCAGCAAAGCAGCATGAGCTGTATTTTGTTCTAAGTAATATCCTTGAGGGTTGAGAATGGCGATCGCATCGTTGGAATTGAAAAATATTTCTTGGTAAAGTTGCAGTTTTAACTCGGCTTGTTTGCGGTTGCTGATATCTACAAAAAAACCGCAATAAATAATCTTACCGCCTTGCATTTCTGGTTGGGAAGCTCCTTGAATCCATTTCAATTTTCCCGAAGGAGTAACAATTCTTCCTTCCCAGCGCCACGGCTGTAAATTTTCAGCAGCCAGCGAGATCGAGTTTAAAAAATTATCCCGATCTTCGGGATGGATCGTATTAATAATTAGTTCGATATTTTGCTGGGCGGCTTCGGGTTCTATTTCATACAATTCCCGGCAGCCAGCACTGACAAATGATAAAAAGATCGAGCCGTCGGGATGGAAGTCAAGTTGATATACTGTACCGGGCATACTAGCAGTAATTTTTTGCAGCTTGGCTTGGGTTTGACGCATCGCTTCGTCGGCGGCCGAGCATTCTGCTATCTCGCGGGAAATACCCAAAATTGCAAATATATTTCCTGCTGCATCTGACAGCGGAATTTTCTGAGTGTCAAAGGCGCGCGTTTCGCCGCTGGGAAGGGCGATCGTACTGCAAAGATCGCGCACTATTTCCCCGGTTAGCACGGTCCGATCGTCCTCGCGCCAGCCCCTAATTCCGGAGGCGCGATCGCCAAATACTGCTGCTTGTGAAAATCCCAACTCGATGTCATCTTTCCCGATAATTTCAGCAACTGTTTTGCCTAAAAATTTAGCAAAATTTTGATTGACTAAAATATATTTAAATTCTCGATTTTTAACAAAATACAAATCCGGGCTGGCGTCAAATACATTCCTCAATAAATCGTTCGGATCTGCGGACTTTAAAAATATTTTATTCGCCGTTTCAATAGCTAAATTTTGTCTTTTAACATTTAATTTAATTGTAGCTGCACAGCAAATTTGAGCGCAGGTATGGAGCAAACACAAATGTTCAAAATTAAAAGCATTTGCTGGCTCGGCAGCGATTAAAAACAATCCCAGAACTTCTTCACTTTCATCGGGTGCCGCCGCGATCGAAACAGATTTAAACCCTAAAAAAGGCGGCCCTTCGGTGTGGCCAACCCAGTCTATATCTCCTCCCTGCCATGCAGCGCCAGCTTGTTGCAAGCGAATCTCAATTTCAGCTTTTATCCCAGCAGTTAGAGGTGGCGATTGTTGCAGGTAAATTCGATCGTCCGGTAGCGTCAAAAGTGCGATCGCGCCAGCCGGAATCAGCCGCCCGATGTATTCGATACCCGCAGACCAAATTTCTTCAGTATTGACAGCAGCTTGAACTTTTTCAGTAAGTTCGTTCAGAACTTGCAGTTCCAAGGTGCGCTGGCGGACTTTTTCTTTGAGGCTGGCGACTAGGATTTGCATTTTGCTCACCACAGAGGGTTTTATTTTTTATATTATAAGTTACGCATTATGAAAATTTGAAAGACTTGAATTATAAAACATCTTTGACTAAAAAACAACAGTTCTCGATCGGGATTGCATTCAATGAAGCCTCAAGAATCCCCGCCCTTCAAGGGCGGGAAGTACATCAACCCATGAGAATCACGGTATCGATAACGTGAATCACGCCGTTGTCAGCTTCGATATCTGGAGCAACAACTGTAGCATTTTTTACCTCAAAACCGTCCGAACAATCAATTTTAATCGGAGAACCTTCAAGGGAAGTAACAGAACCGAGTTTTGCTAAGTCAGCTTTCATAAACTTGCCAGAGACGACGTGAAACATCAGAATCCTGGTAAGTTGGGGAACGTTCTGCACTAGCGTGGTGATGGTTCCGGGCGGCAATTTTGCGAAAGCATCGTCATTGGGCGCAAATACTGTGAAGGGGCCTGGACTTTTGAGAGCGCCGACTAAATTCGCTACTTGCACGGCCGTTACGAGGGTTTGGAAGGAACCCGCACCTACAGCAATATCAACAATATCAGGCATTGCGTTTTACCTCATCTAGGACAAAAAACTCTATTAAGTATCGTAAACTGAGGCGGTCAATAATACTTGCTGTCTTTAATATCTGTTCAGTTAGCCTGAACAGTTCAATTTAAAATTTAAAATGGTTTGAAGGAACATCCGGTCCGGCATCAATATAACTGCGTAAACCGTCATTCAGATGTATCCACGAACGTTTGCTCGCAGTCCAAATGTGGTAATCCGGCGAGAGATTGTCGGGACAATCCATGCTGCAAACGGTGACATCTACTTCGTCAGGATAATCGCTGCTGGAAAATACCAAAGCAGTACCGCAGCTCGAACAAAAGCCGCGTTTCCCTGTAGCTGAAGAGACAAAATAATTCGGTTGGCTTTGTATAAATGTTAATTGATTAGTTGCGTAAGTTGCCCATGTTACAAAAGCTGCGCCACTGGCTTTTTGGCACAAATTGCAGTGACAGTGACCGATACTTTTTGCAACTCCAACGATGCGATAGCGGACAGCACCGCACAAACAACCGCCTGTCACAACAATTTTATCAGTTTCGAGCGCCATTCACACTTTCCTTCGATCGCGGTTATCAGATTAAATTTCTTAGGTCGAACTCTCGTTTTATGCTAACACAGTCTGATTCAAAATCTGTTATTATTGCCTGGAGTAACAGTTGGCTTTGAAGTATAGATGAGATTTATAGATTTATTTGCGGGCATAGGAGGTTTCAGACAGGGGTTTGAAAAAGCTGGGTTTGAATGCGTTTTTTCCTGCGAGATCGACAGTAAGTGCCGGGAAGTATACGCGCACAATTTCGGCGAGATTCCTTTTCCTGACATCAGTACGATCGATCCAGCCGATGTGGCGGATTTTGATGTGTTAGTAGCCGGCTTTCCGTGCCAACCTTTTAGCATTTGCGGCAAAAAGCTGGGTTTTGAAGATACTAGAGGTACGCTGTTTTTCGAGATTTGTAAAATTGTCAAAGTCAAGCAGCCTAAAGTTATCATTCTCGAAAATGTCAAGCACTTAATCCATCACGACAAGGGAAATACATTAAAAGTAATTATTGCCAGCCTCGAAGATTTGGGATACAGCGTGAGTTACAAAATGCTGAACGCTAAAGACTTTGGAATTCCCCAACACCGAGAAAGAATCTTCATTATTGCAACTAAGGGCAAATTGTTCGATTTTTCTCGACTTAAAACCAAATTTCCGCCGCAACTCAGGGAATTTTTAGACGAAACTGGTAATTTTGAAATATTGGATAAATCCGAGTATACTTTAATTGAGTATCCGAGAAAGCAGGATTCAGGACTGTTATTTGTAGGTTACAGAAATAAAGGTACTTGGAAAACTGGGGTAAGACCGAATACAGAACATTTATCGAGGGTGCACAGACAGCCGAATCGGATTTATTCGGTAGATGGAGTGCATCCGACAATACCGTCGCAAGAAACATCGGGCAGGTTTTTTATCTATTTTCCCGATCGCGATATCGTAAGAAAGTTGACGCTGAAGGAATGTTACCGTTTGATGGGTTTTCCTGAAGATTTTAAAAGTTATCCGATTGCGGGGGAGAGTTACAAGCAAATTGGCAATTCGGTTTGCGTGCCTGTAGTAAGGGCGATCGCGCAAGAAATAGTATAGCAGTTGACAGTTGACAGTTGACAGTTGACAGTTGACAGTTATGGTATCCGAATCTAACCGTTTATGAAGCGCAGTAATACTTGCAACTCCTTCACTGTTTCTAATTGCGCTTAACGATTGTTCTATGGAAAAATTTACAGAAATTCCTCGCTCGTTGATGCGTTTGCGTAAATAGTAAGCGTCTGCTTTGACTATCGATCGATCCTTATCTATCCATCCCTTTCGGAGCGCTCGGTAAACAATAATAGAATCTGGTAATTTTTCAACCTCTGATGCACTTCCTGAAGATTGTTCTATTTCTATCATATCTCGTTGAACCACTGCAACCAGTAGACTAATGTTGGCGATGAAATTATATCCTCTACAGCATATTCATCCTTCGTATGGTGAAAAATGTCAACTGGTTGCTCCTGGCTGAAAGGACAAAACAGGCGAACAGTACGATCGGGTTCTAACCGAGTCCAATCTAGCGTGATACTACCTCGATCGTCTGTAGCAGCCGAGGCTTTGGGGAAATTATCGCGCAACACATCATAGGCTTCTACTACGAGTTTCATCGCTGTTCTAAAAGCATACTCTGTCGGTTTTAAAACTCCATATTCGTCTTCTTCTTCTAAATCTAAAAGTTCGAGCAGGCGTTCGACAGTGATGCGAAAATTCGATAAACCACTGTTGCTACTGCTGTCGGTGATTTGTTCTTTTGCTAAAGTCATAAAATTAAATCCAAGAGGTCGATCGGTCGTTTTATGCTAACACAGGATGCTGCAAGATTATTTGACAACTTGCAGGGCTATACTTGCGGTTTCCATGCAATTCTAGAGCGTTCTGCTAATAAATCTGCCAATCTTTCAGCTCGATCTCGGTCATCTTTCACGTGAGGTAAACCGATTATCTGAGCGTGGGAGGTAGAGTCAGGCACTGCATCTAAACCTAATTCACGAATTTGCCCTACTTGAAGACTAGCAACTCCGTAACAATTTCGGAATTTTGCCGCACATTGTTCTGGCGAACGAACACTGGCAATTGTTACCGACAAACCTGCTTCATTAGCTCGCAGCAAATAAGCGGGAGATAAAACTACATTACTCTCTTCGTCAATCCATTGTCTGCGGAGTAAAGCTCTATAAACAATTGCATTTTCAGCTAAAGGAGCGAACTCTGAATTACTGCTAGAAGATGTATCTGTCATGCTTTGTTATACCACTCTAGCCAATGAATTAAAGTAGAAGCAGAAGTGATATCTTCTGATTTATATTCCTCATGCTTCTGATGATAAATGTAAGTTCGATCGTCAGTATTAGATGGACAGAATAGCCTGACTCTACAATCAGCATTTGTATTCTGCCACGCAAGTCTGATGCTGCCTAGCTCGTCTGTAGCAGCCGAGGCTTTGGGGAAATTATCGCGCAAAACATCATAGGCTTCTACTACGAGTTTCATCGCCGTCCTAAAAGCATACTCTGTCGGTTTTAAAACTCCATATTCGTCTTCTTCTTCTAAATCTAAAAGTTCGAGCAGGCGTTCGACAGTGATGCGGAAATTAGACAAACCGCTGTTGTTACTGCTATCGGTGATTTGTTCTTTTGCTAAAGTCATAAAATTAAATCCAAGAGGTCGATCGGTCGTTTTATCCTAACACATTGTGATGTAGAATTATTCGATCGCTTGTTTCGCAATCTTTACGTTTATTTCACAGTGGCAGGGCGAAGCATTTGGATATTATATCTCCCGTTTGAGACATAAATTGTCGCCCAAATGCTTCGCCCCTACAGATACCTGTAAAGGGTCGATCGCCGATCGAACTTTAAGCAGGAACTTGAATTCTTTCGGTTCCAGCTAACTCAAATGCTGCGTGAATTGCTTTCAACGCTGTTACCCCTTGTTCCTCACGCACAACACAGCTAATTTTAATCTCAGAAGTAGCAATCATTTGAATGTTGATTTGATGCCGCGATAGCGCTTCAAACATCTTCGCCGCTACCCCCGGATGCGCTACCATCCCGGAACCGACAACGCTAACTTTAGCGATTTGCGTATCTAAAGTTACTTCGCCCCAGCCGAATTCTGGTGCGGCTTTTTCCAGGACTGTTTTAGCTACTTCGGCGTCAATTTGCGCGACGGTAAATGCAATGTCGCGAGTTAATATGCCGTCGATATTGTGACAGCGCTGCGACTGAATGATCGTATCTACGCTGATGTTTTCTTCGGCTAAAAGTCCGAACATTTTTGCTGCAACTCCAGGTCGATCGGGCAAATGCCGAATTGCCAAACGCGCTTGATTGACATCGAGGGCTACCGCACGCACTACTGGCGCTTGTTTCGATGGTGAATGCAGCGCTACAGGGGAATTGGCAACATCAAATGCCTGGCAGAGTTTTGCAACAGCCCGATCGCAATCTTCGGCATCGATCGTGCAGCTAACTTTCACTTCGGAAGTGGAAATCATTTGAATGTTAATTCCGGCATCTGCTAAAGTTTTAAACATCTCGGCTGCCACCCTCGGACGCCCGATCATCCCCGCACCTGCAATGCTAACTTTCGCGATCGGCTTTTCTTGCGCCTTCACTTCCGGCTCTCCCAATTCCGGCCGGGAATTCTTGCCGAGGGCGGGGATAATCGCATCAGCAACCGCAGCCGCTTGTTTGAGAGATTTTTGCGTTACGGTGAAGGCAATATCGTTAGTATTTCCCTCATGAATTGACTGGATAATTAAGTCTACATCGAGATTTTGCTGGGCGATCGCACCAAACAATCGCGCTGCTACACCGGGACGATCGGGCAAGCGCAACAGCGACACTCCCGCCTGATTCAAGTCAAATTCCACCGCATCCACCGCTTTTGCGAGCTCCAAGCCCTCCAACGGCCGCGGCTGTGGGGGGGGGACACCACCCGCGTGCCGGGGGCGTCACTCCAGCTAGAAAGCACAACCAGCGGTACGCCGTAATTCTTGGCAATTTCCACCGCGCGGGGGTGCAAAACTTTGGCACCCAAACTCGCCAATTCCAGCATTTCGTCGCAAGTAATTTCGTCCATCAACTGCGCCTCGGGAACCAAACGCGGATCTGTAGTCAGAATTCCGGGCACGTCGGTATAAATTTCGCACTTGTCGGCCCGCAGCGCCGCCGCCAGGGCCACCGCTGAAGTGTCGGAACCGCCCCGCCCGAGGGTGGTAATTTCCAATTCCCCGGCGTCGGCGATGCCTTGAAAACCGGCCACGACAACGACTTTACCGCTGTTTAACTGGCTTTCAAGGCGGTTAGGATCGATGCGCAAAATCCGGGCGCGGGTGTGGGCGGCTTCGGTGACGATGCCAACTTGCGCGCCTGTGAGGGAAATAGCGGGCTGTCCCAATTCCTGCAAAGCCATGCTGAGAAGCGCGATCGAAACTTGTTCCCCAGTGGAAAGCAACATATCCATTTCCCGGCGGTTGGGATTGGCGGAAATTTCTTTGGCAAGTTTGACTAAGCCGTCGGTGGTTTTGCCCATTGCGGAAACTACGACAACTACGGAATGGCCGAGTTTTGCGGTTTTGGCAACTCGTCGGGCTACTTCTTGAATGCGATCGACCGTACCAACTGACGTGCCGCCGTATTTCTGAACAATTAGTGCCATAGATTTATACAAATAATGGAATTCTTACGTTAATATATACGCAAAATTTTGTTTGTAACCGATGAATGTTTGGATTATTTTTGAGGAGGCTGGTGGTTTGCGATGTTCGATCGGGCTGATGATTCGCGATCGATCGAGATTGACGATCGCATTCTCTATGTAGGGTGCGCATTGCGCACCTTACTAAATTTACGATATCCACAAATCTCACCGAAAACAGGGATTGCTATTCACAATTTCTAACCCCGAGAAACTTCTCGAATAACTGTGCCATCCGCACCGACAAGTTCGATTTGCAATGGCATTTGACCGAAAGCATGAGTGGAACAACTCAAGCAAGGATCGAAAGCGCGAATTCCGGCTTCTACTCTATTTAACATTCCCTCGGGAATTTCTGAACCGTGAATGTAATGCTTGGCAATTTGGGCGATCGTTTTGTTCATTGCTAGGTTATTTTGTCCCGTAGCAATAATCAAATTAACTTTTTTCAGCAAGCCATTTTCATCAACTTGATAGTGGTGAAATAGAGTGCCTCGCGGTGCTTCGCTAACGCCAATTCCTTCTAAACAGTTGATGCCAGCTTCAGCGCGAACTCTGGTAGAAACGATATCTGGATCGTCGATTAACTGTTCGATTTTTTCTAGAGATGCTAAGATTTCAATCAGTCGGGCGTAGTGATATAAAAATGAAGAAGTAGCAACTCCTCCCACTCGATCGCGCATTTCTTGCAATTCTCGATCGGCCGCTGCTGTTCCGATGCGATCGCACACGTTTAACCTTGCTAAAGGTCCGACGCGATAAATACCGTTAGGATAACCTAAGGGTTTGTAGTAAGGAAATTTGAGATAAGACCAAGTTTCTACTGCTTCTCCCAGAAAGTCTTGATAATCATCTTCGCTTAAATTGTCGGCCACAATATTGCCCCGAGAATCAGTAAAGCGGAGGTGGCCGCCGTAGTGTTCCCACTCTCCATTTTTGCCAACTAATCCCATAAATAGTGAGGGAAATTCACCGAAAGCTGCGACTTCTTCCGCAAATCTATCTAACAGTTGTTTGAATAGATTTAGGGCTAATTCTAAAGTAGCGCGAGATTCTGGCAGGCGATCGCGAATCCAGGTTCTGCCTTCTTCCGATAAGGGCGATCGAACTCCTCCAGGTACTGCCCAAGCTGCGTGAATCTTTCTTGCTCCTAATAATTCTATTACGGTTTGACCGAATTGCCGCAAGCGGATTCCTGCCCGCGCTAAATCCGGATCGGCGGCGATTAAACCGAATACATTTCGCTTAGCCGGATCGCTATCCCATCCTAATAGAAAATCGGGGCTGCTGAGGTGGAAAAATGATAGGGCGTGAGATTGAGTTATTTGTCCTAAATTCATTAAACGCCGCAGCTTTTCTCCAGCAGGCGGTACTTTAACGGCGAGAATTTTATCTCCAGTTTTTGCTGCTGCAAGCAAGTGACTGACGGGACAAATGCCGCAAATTCTAGCAGTAATTCCCGCCATTTCTGTAAAGGGACGGCCTTCGCAGAATTTTTCAAATCCCCGGAATTCTACGACGTGAAATTTAGCATCTTCTACTTCGCCTGCGTCGTCGAGATAAATAGAGATTTTGGCATGGCCTTCGATTCTGGTAACAGGATCGATAACTATTGTTTTAGACATATATTTCTCCTTCTCGTGATTCCCGATATCGCGTCCGATCGAATCCTAGTTCGTGGGGGGGCGGGTTTATTTAACCTGTTTGCTACCTTTAAAGTCCTTGGCGAACCTCCCCCTACAGGTTATTGAAAATCGTGTAATATTTTAAAACAATTAAAATGGTTTGTGGTGAGGACTTCAGCCCGCAACTTTAGAGGATTAAAGTTCTGACAGCAAACTCATTCAATGATTGCAAGCGATCGGGCGCGTTCTAATTCTTAATTCCTGACTGCTGGTGCTATCCCTTTTGACAGTTAATTAGCAACTTATCCGATCCTTAAACGCGATTTCTTGACAATTTTTACCTGCAAGACCTTAGTTAGGAACAGGAAGATGATTCTCGTCTTTGCTTCCAAGGTTGGTTCGGATTCCAAACTCCTAAACCTGATTGTTTGGCGGCAGCTTCAGCGGCTAAATAGGCAGCGCGATCGGTCCCGCAATTTTTCTGCAAATACCTGCAATAATTAACTGCATGACCTTCTCGAACCATTTGCAAGCTCAACGAGCTATTGCTTTTATAAATCTCAGCAACAATGCGGTTATAGTTGGTATCTCCCGTATCTCTAATTGTAACAGATGTTCCCACAGGAATCAACTGTTCGATCCGGTTTCTCGCATTGTCAAAGAAAGGCTTTTGTCCCTTTTCTGGCGTATCGATGCAGGCAAAACGCACGCGACAAATTTGCGGATTTCCTTTCCACGGCACCCGACATTTTGACACCTCAACATCGACGGTATCCCCATCTACAATATGAACCACCTTTCCTGACTGCAAAGAATTAGGAGCTGATAGTCTTTGTGCTAAAGTCGGGTAGGCTACTCCAGCAACAAACATCGCAAGTATTAGGTATGCGATCGCGCGGAACATTTTCCTTTGTACTTTCATCATTTCCCTTCAATTTCCCTGTTATTAGAAAAGTTAACTACCTGTTATTGCTTTTCTCTTGCCAGCTAAAGACTTGACTTAAGTATAAGTTGCAAGCTATCTCAAAAAAAGCTAGCCAAATTTTATCATGTCTCGTCCCTCCATCACGGGTTTCTCTCCCCTAAGCAGCGGTTCTAAAGTTGCCTTAATCCGACTGGCTGGCGGCGGGCATCCCGGCATAAAGATGTCAACATCTACAACTTCATGAACTGGTCTTACTTGGTCTAACAATGGGGGGACAATTCCCGGACAATTAGGCAACTGAGGGGTGACATCCCCCAATTCTAAGTAACAGCGTTTGAGAACCGGTTCGGTACCTCCTAGCATATTTCGCATGGCGGGTACGTTGGCTGTCACCGCGCAATCGCCAAAGGAAACTAACAATTTGGTGCGTTTTCTGACTTCTTTAATTAAGTGCAAATTTTCTTCGTTAGCAACGCCACCTTCCACCAAGCAAACATCAACTCCTTCTGGATATTCTTTGAGGTCCGATCCGACGGGACTGTAAACAACATCAACGTGGGTTGCTAGTTCAAACAGCCACTCATCTAAGTCGAGAAAAGACATATGGCATCCCGAACATCCAGCCAGCCAAACAGTGGCAAATTTGATCTTTTCCATGCTGATTTTCTCCTATTCGATCGTGATATTGCGCGCGGTTTATTGACTGCGATTTCTGTATTTTTACTTCAGGATTGTTGGTGTTAACTTCAGACTGCAATTCACCAAAAATCGCGTTTTTTCCTGAGTTTCGATCCCCCTAAATCCACGCCACTTGCTCGATTTGGGGAGACCCCAAGATCGCAGTGGCTCCCCTTAAGAAGGGGGACTTTGAGTTGTTTGAGCTCTGTCATTTTTTCCTGAGTTTCGATCCCCCTAAATCCCTCTTAAGAAGGGGGACTTTGAGCTCACTCCGGTCCCCCCCTTCTTAAGGGGGGCTAGGGGGGATCTGGGTCTAATAGTTTCACGACGATTAATTTCATCAACGCAGCCATTGTTTTTTAGTTCTTGCTGTTACCAAAAATTCCAGTTTTTCGCGATCGCCGTGTTTTTCTCCCGTAGTAGTTCCCTTGCGGAAAATCGTTCCTGTCGGACAAGCATCGACGCATTTGCCGCAGGAAGTACAAGCACTTACTTCTCCCCAAGGTTGGTCTAAACCAGCAATAATTCGTGATTGTGGGCCGCGCATTCCCACATCCCAAACGTGAGCTCCTTCAATTTCATCGCAAACGCGCACGCACCGAGTACAGAGAATGCACCGATTGCGATCGATCCCGAACATGGGGTGCGAAACATCGATATCGCGCACCGGAAAACGGTAAGGAAATCGACTGCTATCCATCCCTACTTGAATAGCGACATCTTGCAATTCACAATTGCCGTTAGCCACGCAAATCGCACAAACGTGATTGCCCTCAGCAAACAGTAATTCTACTGTCATGCGGCGGTATTTTTGTAATTTTTCAGTGTTTGTATGCACCACCATTCCTTCTCCTACTTGAGTCACGCAAGCAGGTAAAAGTTTGTTGGTTCCTTCGATTTCTACCAGACACAACCGACAAGCGCCGATATCGCCAACTCCTTCTAAATGGCAAAGTGTAGGAATGGGAATTCCGGCTTCTTTGGTTGCATCTAGAATAGTCGATTCTTCTTCCATAGCGATCGCTTGACCGTCAATAGTTAAGGTTTTTACTGACATAAATTGTTTCCTCTGTCTTGGCTAATTGATTGCAGGAACCTTGCCATTAGAGTTGTCTTCAATTAACTCCAAATATTCTTCTTGGAAATAGCGCAGCGTACTTAAAATCGGATTGGGCGCGCCGGTTCCCAACCCGCACAAGCTGGTTTCTTTAACCATGCAGCAAAGTTCTTCAAGTTTTGCCAAATCTTTCTGGTTTGCTTGCCTGTTCAGAATCTTGGTCAGCATGGCATATAGCTGTACTGTTCCAGTCCGACAAGGGATACATTTACCGCAGGTTTCTTCGCGACAAAATTCCATGTAGAATTTAGCAACTTCGACCATGCTGGTAGTTTCATCCATCACTACCATTCCTCCCGATCCCATCATCGAACCGGCACGAGTTAGCGATTCGTAATCTACCGGAGTATCTAACATTGAAGCAGGAATGCAACCGCCGGAAGGGCCGCCAGTTTGTATTGCTTTAACTTGACCGTCGGGGACTCCGCCGCCCATTTCTTCAACTATTTGACGCAGGGTAATTCCCATCGGTACTTCGATTAATCCGTTGTTGCGAACTTTACCCGTCAGGGCAAATACTTTAGTTCCTTTGCTAGTTTCGGTGCCGATGCTAGCGTACCAATCGCCTCCTTCACGAATAATTGCAGGTATGTTGGCAAAGCTTTCGACATTATTAATTAAGGTAGGACATCCCCACAAACCGGATACGGCGGGATAGGGCGGGCGGGGACGGGGGTTGCCGCGGCCGCCTTCAATTGATTGAATTAGGGCAGTTTCTTCACCGCAAACAAACGCGCCGGCACCAACTCGAATGTCTACTTTGAAGTCACAGCCGGAGTTGAAAATTTGACTGCCCATAATGCCGTATTTTTTGGCTTGGAGAATCGCAGTTTGCAATCGTTTGATAGCGAGGGGATATTCGGCCCTAACATAAATGAAACCGCTATTTGCCCCGATCGCGTAACCCGCGATCGCCATTCCTTCTAACACTCGATGGGGGTCGCTTTCTAATACGGAACGGTCCATAAATGCGCCGGGATCGCCTTCGTCTGCATTGCAAATTACGTATTTGCGATCGCCGGGCATTTTAGCAACAGTTGCCCATTTTAAACCTGTAGGATATCCGCCGCCGCCTCGGCCCCGCAAACCGCTGCGTTTAATTTCTTCGATGACTTCGGATGGTGTCATGTCGTGGACGGATTTGTGGAGGGATTGGTAGCCGCCGACTGCAATGTATTCTTCTATTCTTTCGGGATCTATTTTGCCGCTAGTTTCTCTGACAATCCTTACTTGTTTGCTAAAGAAAGGAATGTCTAAATCTCCAGTTGCTGCTGTTGCCGTACCGCCGTCAATGGCTTCAATAATGCTAGCAGCTTCTTCGGGTTTGACTTTTTCGTAGAGTTTGTTTTGAGAGTCAATTTCTACTAGCGGGCCGTTGCCGCAAAATCCCATGCATCCAACTCCTACTACTTGAATGCGATCGCTCCCTTTTGCTGCTTTTTCCATCTCTTTTTTTACTGCTAAAGAGTTGGCTGCTTGACAGCCTGTAGATGTGCAGCACAAAACGCGGATGTTTTTTTTGAGATTGTTTTTCTTTCTCGCCAATTTCTAATAGTTCTGCTAATTCCATATCATTCTCCTCTGTTAAATTAGGTTTTAGGTTTTAGGTTTTAGGTTTTAGGTTTTAGGTTTTAGGTTTTAGGTTTTAGGTTGGAGACTGATTTCCTACCACCTTCTTCCCTCTTCCTTCTTCCTTCTTCCCTCTTCCTTCTTCCTTCTTCCCTCTTCCTTCTTCCTTCATCTATGCTTGAGACTGCCATTCTTGAGGCGTTCTACTGCAGCTTCTGGGCTTAACTGTCCGACTACTTTGCCGTCAAATACAAAGGCTGGGGCAATTCCGCAGGCCCCGATACAGCGGGCTGCTACTAGAGAAATTTCACCGTCTGGCGTGGTTTCTCCCGATTTGATGCCTGTATGTTTTTCTAAGGCTGCGATCGCTTTGTCGCTACCTTTAACGTAGCAAGCTGTTCCCAAACAAACTACGCAAGTATGTTTACCACTGGGTTTGAGGGAAAATAAGTGGTAAAATGTGGCAACTCCGTAAACGCGACTCAAAGGTAGTTTTAAGCCTCGGGCAACGTAGAGTAAAACTTCTTCTTCGAGATAACCGAAACTTTCTTGGGCTTTGTGCAGTATTTCAATTAGCGCGTCTTGGCGGTATTGATTGCGCTTCATGGTTGCGTCTAACACTTTGAAGCGCTTGTCACCGCTGGCACCTCCTGCGGCACCTCCTGGGGCGACGGTTGGTTGTTCTTTAGGTTTTGTCGTGACAGTGGATTTTTGCATGGCTGTTTTCCTTTTCGTGCCCTTGCAACAAAACTATATCTGCGGGTATATCTGCGCGGAATCGCTCTTTTTTTCAGGCTGCTAAAATTTGTTTGTAGCTCAACATTTAGCAACAAATTTTCACTTTTCCTCATTAATTTTTTTTACCAACATTAGTCTGTTTCTTTAAGCTACATAAGCAACAAAAATGTTGTTTTTTTGCGTTCTGGTGACTGAGAACTTCGTCTGATCACAAGATACACTATATTATTTTGCAATTGATGGCTTGTAAATAATTATGAAGGGATAGTTCCGAGAGTAACGGCACCAAGAGGCCTTGATGAAAATTTTGGCATAGCAACAGTTTTAAGCCCTCGATCGAGCAGTAGATTACTCATCCTTTGTCTCTTCCGCTCTCTCATCTTTTAGCTTGTCACCTGAATTAACTCCAGAATTTACTTGTCAAAAAAGTTGAATAGTAGGGTATACTCTTAAGTAGAAGGCAAAGCGCGCAAAACCGAAGAAAACATTAAGCTATGCAGTGTCAGTTTGTGAGAAAGTAATGACATTCAAGGAGGCGATCGCGCCAGAAATAACCAGGAACCCCAACAAATCTCTCCAGCAAATCTCCCAGCAAATCTCCCAGCAAATCTCCCAGCAAATCTCTCCAGCAAATCTCCCAGCAAATCTCCCAGCAAATCTTAAGGTCATAATTTTTTCGAGGAAATCCAAGCACAACAGGTTAAGCAACAGCAAAGCATCAAGAATTCAAGCTCAGAAAAATCGCGCGGGACTTGCACAAAGCATTCTATATGTAGGGCGCACAACGCGCACCTTACCGCTATATTCGGAAATCGGTAGCTAGGTCATTACCAATTACCAATTACCAATTACCAATTACCAATATATTAGTATCCCTGCGCCTGTCCGCTGTTGCAGATATTTTCACCAGTAGTCAAGCAATTATCAAAAGTATTGGGTGTATGAATAGCAAAACCTACGCAACAATAGACGGCAACGAAGCCGTAGCTTATGTAGCCTACCGCTTAAACGAAGCGATCGCAATTTACCCGATTACTCCCTCATCGCCGATGGGAGAATGGGCGGATGCTTGGGCTGCCGAAAACATCCCGAATTTGTGGGGAACAGTTCCCAGCATCATCGAAATGCAAAGCGAAGGAGGGGTAGCAGCAGCCGTCCATGGAGCTCTACAAACAGGGGCGCTGACAACAACATTTACAGCTTCCCAAGGCCTGCTGTTAATGATTCCCAATATGTACAAAATAGCGGGAGAATTAACACCAACAGTATTTCATATTGCCGCGCGATCGCTCGCAGCTCAAGGACTATCAATTTTTGGCGATCACAGTGATGTCATGTCCGCCCGCGGTACTGGTTGGGCAATGCTTTGTTCCGCTTCCGTTCAAGAAGCCCACGATTTTGCCTTAATTAGCACCGCAGCTAGTTTAAATTCTCGCATTCCATTCCTCCACTTTTTTGACGGCTTCCGCACTTCCCACGAAGTTCAAAAAGTGGAATTGCTAGCAGATTCCGAGATGCTAGAACTGATTGACAAACAAACAATAATCGCTCACAAATCTCGCGCCATGACGCCGGACCAACCCGTATTGCGCGGTACGGCCCAAAACCCCGATGTTTATTTTCAAGGCAGAGAAACCGTCAATCCTTACTATCAAGTTTGTCCCGAAATCGTGCAGCAAGCAATGGACAAATTTGCCGCACTTACAGGACGGCAATACTCATTGTTTGAATATTACGGTAATCCAGCAGCAGAAACTGTAATTATCAGTATGGGTTCTAGCTGCGAAACCATCCAAGAAACGGTAGACTACCTCAATGCCAAAGGGGAAAATTTAGGACTTCTCAAAGTTAGATTGTACCGTCCCTTCGACAATCAACGCTTAATAGAGGCACTGCCAGCAACAGTTAAAAATATAACAGTTCTCGATCGCTGCAAAGAACCGGGGGCCGGCGGAGAACCGCTATATTTAGATGTAGTGACAGCAATTCAAGAAACTCTGTTCGGCAGCGACGCCAATCTCAAAGCTAAACTGCAAAATCTCAAATCAATTGTCTGCGGGCGCTACGGTTTATCTTCCAAAGAATTTACCCCGGCAATGGTGAAAGCCATCTTTGAGAATTCCGCAGCAGCGTCACCGAAAAATCACTTTACGATCGGGATTAACGACGATGTTAGCAATACTAGCCTGGAATACGACGCAGAATTTAACATCGAATCCGATGAAGTCGTGCGGGCAGTATTCTACGGCCTGGGTGCTGACGGAACGGTAGGTGCCAATAAAAACTCGATCAAAATTATTGGCGAAGAAACTGACAATTACGCTCAAGGTTACTTCGTTTACGACTCCAAAAAATCAGGATCGGTTACAGTTTCTCACCTGCGCTTCGGACCGCATCCCATCCACTCAATTTATTTAGTCAGTCAAGCTAACTTTATCGCGTGCCACCAATGGGAATTTCTCGAACAGTTTGAAATGCTGGACCTCGCCGCACCAGGAGCAACATTCCTGCTTAACAGTCCGTTTCCCGTCGAAGAAGTTTGGGACAAATTGCCGCAAACAGTCCAAAAAACCATCATTGACAAACAACTCAAATTCTACGTTTGCAACGGCAATAAAGTTGCTAAAGAAAGCGGCATGGGCGGCAGGATCAATACCGTCATGCAGGTTTGCTTTTTCGCTTTATCAGGAGTCTTGCCAAGGGCAGAAGCGATCGCGCAAATCAAGAAATTTGTCGAAAAAAGTTACGGCAAAAAAGGGCGAGAAATTGTCGAGAAAAATATGAAAGCCATTGACAACAGTCTCGACAATCTTTTTGAAATAACCGTACCGGAAACCGCTACCAGTGAAATTAAAGTTAGGCCGCCCGTACCCGATGCCGCACCTGCCTTTGTCCGCGAAGTTTTAGGCAAAATCATTGCCAAACAAGGCGACGATTTACCCGTTAGTGCTTTGCCAATAGACGGCACTTATCCGACTGGTACTGCGAAGTGGGAAAAACGCAATGTGGCGCACGAAATTCCTGTTTGGGACCCCAATGTTTGCGTGCAATGCGGCAAATGCGTGATGGTTTGCCCCCACGCTACAATTCGCAGTAAAGTTTACCAACCGCAGCAATTAGAAACAGCGCCAGAAACCTTTAAATCTGCTAATGCAAAAGACCGCGATTGGCACGATTTGAAATTTACGATTCAAGTAGCGCCCGAAGATTGCACCGGTTGCGCTTTGTGCGTCGATGTTTGTCCCGCGAAGAACAAATCTCAACCTTCGCGCCGCGCAATTAATATGGAACCGCAATTACCATTGCGAGACAGCGAACGAATTAACTGGGACTTTTTTCTCAACTTGCCCAATCCCGACAGGCGAGAATTGAACTTGCACAAAATCAGCCACCAGCAAATGCAAGAACCGTTATTTGAATTTTCTGGTGCTTGTGCCGGCTGCGGAGAAACCCCCTACGTTAAATTAGTATCGCAACTATTTGGCGATCGCGCGATCGTGGCAAATGCGACGGGTTGTTCCTCAATTTACGGCGGCAATTTGCCCACAACTCCTTGGACTACCAATGCCGAAGGGCGCGGCCCAACTTGGTCGAATAGCTTATTTGAAGACAACGCCGAATTTGGCTTAGGTTTTCGAGTTTCGATCGACAAACAAGCCGATTATGCCGCCGAATTAGTGCGAGATTTAAAAACTCAAATTGGCGAAGACTTGGCTGAGGCAATTTTGAACGCGCCGCAAAAAACCGAAGCTGAAATTTACCAACAGCGGGAAAGAATCGCGCAACTCAAACAACAACTAGAGCAACTTTTGACTGCGGAAACTGACAGCAACCTCAAATCGCAAATCGAAAACCTCCAACCAATTGCCGATTATTTAGTCAAGAAAAGTGTTTGGATAATCGGCGGTGACGGCTGGGCTTACGACATCGGATTTGGAGGCTTAGATCACGTTTTAGCATCGGGACGCAACGTCAACTTACTGGTTTTAGATACCGAAGTTTACTCGAACACGGGCGGACAAATGTCTAAATCTACACCTAAAGGTGCCGTCGCAAAATTTGCTGCGGGCGGGAAAGCTGCGGGCAAAAAAGACTTAGGTTTAATCGCCATGAGTTACGGTAATGTTTACATTGCCAGCGTGGCGATGGGAGCCCGAGACGAACAAACATTAAGGGCGTTTTTAGAAGCAGAAGCCTACGACGGACCATCAATAATTATTGCTTACTCTCACTGCATCGCCCACGGCATTAACATGGCAACAGCAATGCAGCAACAAAAAGCAGCAGTTGATTCCGGCAAATGGTTGCTGTATCGGTACCATCCAGACAGGGTAAAAAATGGAGAAAATCCCTTGCAATTAGATATGCGATCGCCCAAAATTCCTGTAGAACAATATATGTATGCTGAAAACCGCTTCAAGATGCTCAAAGCTAGCAAGCCGGAACCAGCAAAATTATTGCTCAAACAAGCGCAGGAAGATATTAACGCGCGGTGGCAATTGTATCAATACATGGCGGCGCGGCAGTTAGAAACAACTAACGGCAATACGCCTGTACCGAAAGATTGAAACCTCTTTTTGGGTTGTCGATCCCCCTAGCCCCCTTAAGAAGGGGGGACCGGAAACTTCTTAAAATCCCCCTTTTAAGGGAGATTTAAGAGAGCGAAAACTTCTCAAAGTCCCCCTTCTTAAGGGGGATTTAGAGGGGGACGCGAGAGCTCAGGGGAAAAGCGAGAAACT
>JAAUPF010000068.1 GCA_012034575.1 Richelia sp. CSU_2_1
CTTCTTCCTTCTTCCTTCTTCCTTCTTCCTTCTTCCTTCTTCCTTCTTCCTTCTTCCTTCTTCCTTCTTCCTTCTGCTTTAATTTTCTGCTAACCTTGTCAATATCTTGGCGTTCTATAGAAAAAGGACTTACATACTGTGGCAAAACAGATCGGCGACTCCAAGGGGTTTAACCCCGGATTGATCTGGTTCGTACTGTTTACCGTCGGCTTTCGTTTAATCGGAGTGAACCTGCCCATCAGTATCAGCTTGGGCGTCCTCGGCGGTGTGGCGGCAGGGTTAGCAGTAGCCTGGTGGCACGACGAACTCGTGCTAAATCCCAACAAACGTTCCAAAGACAAAGGTTCTGATGCAATCTTAAATAAAGAAGTATTGCAAACAGACAGTCCTAAATACAGCAAAACCTCAAGGCGCGAAGCGACTTCACTATTTGACTGGCTGTCGGCCCCTGAAGACCGCCGCTAAGTAGAAAGAATAGTTGACAGTTGACAGTTGACAGTTGGGAATTGGTAATTGGTAATTGGTAATTGGTAATTGCTAATTCTCCCACTATCCCACTCTCCCCTGCTGGTTCCTTGAAACGCTATCTCATCAACGTTCTAGCAAGCCTTGACCTCAACGAAATTGCTGATTATTTCAAGATTTTTCGCGTCGCTGCCAACAATTAGTCAACTTTCCTAATTTAGGCAGGAGTTATATAGAAATACGTCCCAACTTGCGAGGTTTGCCTTTGGACAACTACATCATCTTCTACCGAATTTTAGATGATGGCATTGAGATTCTTCGTGTAGTCAGCGGTCGCCGAGATCTGCCATCTCTATTTGAGGAACAAGAACCGTGACATTGCGATCGCAAATAGCGCAGACTTACTCGTCCAAGTCCACGTGTTTAACCTGCTCTAAAGGTATATCTAGCGCTTCTGCAATTTGCTCGTCGCTCAAGCCAAATTGCCCTAATTTGCCGTCGATGGTGTCGAACTCGAAATCCAAATTTTGCCGATCGCTGGTTTCAAAGATCGATCGACGCGATATAATTAGAGCAAACAGGTAAACTAATATTAGGAAAAAAATTTACTTCCCCATGAACATTACAGAACTCAAGACAGCAGTAAAGCAACTTCCACAGAATGAGCTTGCAGAGTTTGTCGAATGGTTTGAAGAATTCCAAGAAGCTCTTTGGGATAGGCAAATTGAAGAGGATCTGAAAGCAGGTAAATTTGACCAATTGATACAACAAGCAGAGCAAGCATTCAGCGAAGCAAAGTGTAGGGAAATTTGAAGCATTTTACAACACCTGAATTTTGGGAACATTACCGTCAACTGCCAAGAGAAATTCAATAATTGGCAGACAAAAACTATGAGTTGCTCAAGGCAGATCCGAAGCATCCATCGCTGCACTTCAAGCAGATTGGAAGTTTATGGTCAGTGAGAGTAGGAAAAAACTACAGGGCGTTAGGTTTTGACAAGCCAGAAGGGGTCTTATGGTTTTGGATAGGTTCTCATGGTAATTATGATGCGATATCTATCGCAAATAGCGCAGACTTACTCGTCTAAGTCTACCTGCTTAACCACCTCTAAAGATATATTTAGCGCTTCTGCAATTTGCTCGTCGCTCAAGCCAAACTGCCGTAATTTATCTATTGTTTCAATATTAGCTCGATCGTTGCCATGAGAGTCAGGATTTTCGGGCTGACTTTCATCTGAGGTAGAAGTAGAACTATCAGGACAATTGTTGATGTAGCTAATACCAATAATTTTTTGATTATTTTTATTACCCAAAGTTGTTATAGTCTGATTTATTTGCCGTTCTAATACAGATTCGAGATTGTTCTTTTTCACTGGTTCGCCAAACACCTCAGATAACATTTGTAGAAGTTCGTGACTGACTTTTTTAACGTGCTTGGCACTATAAGCATGAGTTTCTGCAACATCAGCATACTTTTGATTTCTCAAGATTCCCGCGATTATTCTGCGCTGCAAATCATTTAGATTCTTGCCTGTCTTGGTGGATACAGCTTCATCGACAAATTGCACTGTTTGAGGAATGTCCATAGCTGGGAGCATGAGATGACTATAGTTACTATAACCAACTTTCCCCAACTTTTTGCAACTTTTTTGCTTTGCATACCAGTTGTCAATCGCAATTTTAGAAAGATCCAACTTTTTCCAACTTTTTTTTATGTTGAGTTTGATTATCTCGCTCTAGCATAGAAAAAAATAAACCTCAACTTGAATTTGCAAAGCTCAAAAGCTTTGTGAGGTAATTTAAACCAAAAAAAACGCGATCTTTTATCATTATGGCAGCATCCAACAAAAGACAAGCGAGAGAAAAAGCACGCTCGGCTATCAATAAATGGGCTTTGGGATTTGCAAGTGTGGCTTGGATTCCAGGTTCTCATTACCTAATGACTGGAGGCGATGTAACAATGGTTATGCAAGTAGGGTCGATTTTTGATGTTGATATGGATAAAACTCAAGCTGGGGCAGTGTTTGCTACAATTGCTGCTCCACTCATTGGCAGTAAAGTTGCACACTCAGTCCTTGATTTTGTTCCTGTCTTCGGATGGGCAGCAAAATCAGTGGTAGCTGGTGGAGTTACAAAAGGTGTGGGTGAAGCACTGATTGCTTATTTTAATGATTGCTCAAATCTTCCCGAATAAAACACTACGGAATATCATACTGGGTGCATTACTACCATCTGCCGATCGCGCCGATCTTTGTGAAACTCCCCTGGAAGTTGCAATTACTGCGTTGACCTGCTACCGTTAACATAGACGCATGACCCGGAAAACAACCGATGACACTAACAGAATTACTCCCTACCATTAGACAACTATCTGCGATCGAGAAACGAGAATTAATCCGCATTCTAATGGCGGAAGAGGATATCAGTGAGGATATTTTTCCTTTGGAACCTTACAAGATTTACTACCTACCAACGCCCTACGATAATTTTGGTGCTGGCGCAGCTTTGATGCAGGCAATGAATCTGGCTAACAGCAACGAAAATTGATTATTATGCGATTCCAATACTCTACCAATGACCCATCTCAAGATGAGTTTGACAGCCTACCGCGTATTCCCTTGATTCTGCACAATAATAACCAGGGAGTCGAAGTTGTTGGGTTAGTCGATAGCGGTGCAACCGTGAATGTATTGCCTTACCAAATAGGAATTCAGCTTGGCTTAGTTTGGGATGATAGCAAAGCCATCATTCGACTGGCTGGCAATATTGGTAATCAACCAGCGATGCCAGTATTTTTAATTGCTGAGATAGGAGACTTTGCTCCCGTAAGATTAGCATTTGCTTGGGCAAAAAGTGACGGCGTATCATTGATTCTGGGACAGACAAATTTCTTCTTAGAATTTGACGTTCATTTTTATCGTTCTCGACTTGAGTTCGATATTGAGCTGAAGCGTTAATCTTTACCATAATTGATTTGAAGTATGGTATGAACCCTACGCATCAAGACTGTTTCTCCTGCCAAATTGCCTCTCTCTCGGCTTCTAAACCCGCCAATAAATCAGTCAAACCCACATTTTCACTTTCCATAATCGTTGCAATTCGATCGATTAATTGGGGAACTTGAGGTTGTTTGGGAGCAAGCACAATCAGATTACCGATTTGGAGTAGCACTAGCGTATCTCCTCGATCGACATTGAGAGCCTCTTGTAATAACTGGGGAATGGTAATTTCGCCTCCCTGTCCCAAAACAATAGGGAATTGTTGAATCTCTACATCCGTTTCTTGTGAAGTTATTGTCACGACTTTAACCTCAGCCTTTAGTGTTAAGTTTTTAAGACTCTTTATTATAGCACTTTTGGAAATTTTTTTGTGAAACTCCCCTAGAAATTGCAATTACTGCCTTGAACTGCTACCATTAACATAGACGCATCGTAGGAAAACAACCGATCGCACTAACAGAATTACTCCCTACCATTAGACAACTATCTGCGATCGAGAAACGAGAGTTAATCCGCATTCTAATGGCGGAAGAAGATATCAGTGATGAACAGGTGTGGAATGCTCAATTTGAAGCTACAACAGACGCTAGCGTGGGATAGTCTAGCTGAGATAGTACGTCAGGAAATCGCTGCTGGCGAGATTACCCCTCTAACTAAAATTTTCCCTCAAAGTCATATCAAAGTTCTGATACAATTCAGACAGTAAGCGTTAAGGTTGCCATGACATTAGCAGTTGTAGCTGAACCGGCCCCCCTAAAGACCAATGCTGACGGCCCGTGGAGTCAATCCAAAATCTAAAATCTAAAATCGAATGACATCTCATCCATTTGCTGACGAACGCTTGCTATTTAATCCAGCAACTCCCGATGCTGCTGCTATCCCCACAATTTTTGCTTTTCCTAACGAGTACACTGTCGGAATTACCAGTCTCGGCTATCAGATTGTCTGGGCAACTTTGGCTGTACGATCGGACTTAGAAGTCAGCCGTTTGTTTACCGATATCCGCGAACAACTTCCGAGACATCCAGAATTAGTTGGTTTCTCATTCTCTTGGGAATTAGACTATGTAAATATTCTCAATTTATTGGAATCTTTAGAAGTTCCCATCTGGGCGTCAAAAAGAGATGAAAATCATCCGATCGTCTTTGGCGGCGGCCCGGTTTTGACTGGCAATCCCGAACCGTTTGCTGATTTTTTTGATGTCATTTTGCTGGGAGATGGCGAAAACCTGATCGACAATTTTATTGATGCTTGTCAAGAAGTTCGCAAGGCCGATCGAAAAACTAAATTGCGACATTTAGCAAAGATTCCGGGGGTTTACGTTCCCAGTTTATACGAGGTAACTTATGTGGATGTAACGGGCGCGATCGAATCAATTCAACCAATCGATTCAGACATTCCCAGTCAAGTTGAAAAACAAACTTATCGCGGCAATACTTTATCTGCTTCAACTGTAGTTACAGAAAAAGCAGCTTGGGAAAGTATTTACATGGTAGAAGTAGTTCGCAGTTGCCCAGAAATGTGCCGTTTTTGTTTGGCAAGTTATCTAACTTTACCGTTTAGAACTGCAAGTTTAGAAAATTCTTTAATTCCCGCGATCGAACGCGGTTTAACAGTTACCAACCGTATGGGTTTGTTGGGCGCTTCCGTGACTCAGCACCCGGAATTTGATGCTTTATTGGATTATTTAAGTCAGCCAAAATACGATGACGTGCGTTTAAGTCTGGCTTCGGTACGGACAAATACGGTGACAGTTAAGTTAGCAGAAATATTGAGTAAAAGAGACAGTCGATCGATTACAATTGCCGTAGAAAGCGGGAGCGATAGACTCCGCAAAATTATCAACAAAAAACTCGCAAATGACGAAATCATCCAAGCTGCTGTCAATGCTAAATCTGGCGGTTTAAAAGGAATTAAACTCTACGGTATGGCGGGAATTCCTGGGGAAGAAATAGCAGATTTAGACGATACAGTAAAGATGATGCGGGATCTTAAAAAAGCTGCCCCCGGTTTGCGATTAACTTTGGGATGCAGCACTTTTGTGCCGAAAGCGCACACTCCGTTTCAGTGGTTTGGAGTTAACAAAGATGCTGAAAAAAGACTGAAGTTTTTAGATAAAGAATTGCGCAAATTAAGTTTGGAATTTCGACCCGAAAGCTACAACTGGTCGGTAATTCAGGCACTGCTATCTCGGGGCGATCGGCGGTTATCCAAACTGTTAGAATTAGTGAGGCATTACGGCGATACTTTGGGCAGTTACCGGCGGGCTTTTAAAGAATTGCGGGGACAGTTGCCGGAGATGGATTTCTATGTTTTTCAGGAGTGGGAATTAGAGCGAGTTTTGCCTTGGAGTCATTTAAAAGGACCGCTACCGGAGGCAACTTTGAAGAAGCATTTAGCTGAAGCAATGAGTCATTCAAAATATGGAAGTGCGATCGCATCTTGGTAAGACAGTCGATCGCCCGATCGCTTAATAAGATAAAATCGGGAGCGACGTACTATAATACAATTATGCCAGAAGTCCACCCCAGGGAAATTCAGCGTTATGTAACTCCAGAAGGCAAAGTACCTTTCGCTGAGTGGTTTGATTCCTTTAAAGATGTAAATACTAAAGCCAAGATTAGAACTAGGCTAAACCGGGTTGGTACTGGTAATTTTGGAGACAGTCGTTTAGTTGGGGAAGGAGTTTGCGAACTCAGAATAGATTACGGCCCTGGTTTCAGAATCTATTTCGGCCAAGTAGGAACCACTATTGTGCTTCTCCTCTGTGGTGGAGATAAAAGCACTCAAGATCGAGATATCCGTCAAGCAAAAGAATATTGGGCAGATTATAATAGGAGTTAAAACAGTGGCTAAAAGTCTTCCAGATCGTCCGTTTTGGATTGAATCTCTCAGAAAAAACCCGGCATTGTCAGCCGCTTACATCACAGCAACTATAGAAGAAAAAGATCCAGAACCTGAACTACTTAAGATGGCTCTTAGTGATGTTGCAGAAGCTATCGGTCAACCAAAAATGTCTCCTGAACAATACGAATTGCTCTTAAAACAACTGGAGGAATTACTGTCGAAACAAGGAAGTGATGCGATTTACAACCTGGGACTTTGGTTGAATGTGTTGGGGTTGAAGCTAACTGTTGCTGTTGCTACAGATACAGAGGATAATAATACGAATCCTGAAACAACAATATCCCAATTAACAGAACAAAATCTAGAAAATGCCCCAGTTTAAATATTCATCGGTAATCAACGCTAGCCTTGAAACAGTTTGGCACTTTTACGAAAGGCCCGATATCCTGCAACTTTTAACTCCCCCTTGGCAACCGGTGAAAATCATTCGCCGGGAAGGCGGGCTCGATGTCGGTGCAATTTCGGAATTTCGGCTGTTATTGGGACCGATTCCGGTAAAATGGGTAGCAACTCATACCGAGTGCGATCGACCTTATTTATTTGTTGACGAACAAACAGAAGGGCCGATGGCAAGTTGGATTCACCGCCACGAGTTTGCAGCAGAAAATGGCATGACGAGATTGACAGATGCGATCGAATTTGCCATTCCGGGGGGTCCGGTGGTAGATTTGCTGTTAGGTTGGTGGGTAAAATTGCGATTAGCAGATATGTTTCGCTACCGCCACGAAGTTACCAAAAGAGAGTGCGAAAAAGATGCAAACAACGGCTGAATATTACTGTGCTTTTTGCGGCGAACCGAGTACGACTTTTGTCGATATCAGCGGCGGAATGGAGCAATCTTATATCGAAGATTGTCAAGTTTGCTGCCGCCCGAACGTGCTATATGTTAGAATTGATGAAGATACGCTCGATATTGAAATCGATACTGATTATCAAGAATAAATTTATTAGGAATAAATGCTTCACATTTGATAACAGTACACGATCTGTGCGATCGCCATCTGATATTATGTTTCTTGACTTTTCTGTGCGAGTTTGTGTGCGTTTTGCTCCCAGTTAATGCCATCGAAGTCGTTGATTTTCATACTTGCAGGTAAAGGATCGAGACAGTTGGCATTTACATCTACACCATCTGGGTTAGAACGAGGAATATAAAACGACTTGATGCCACATACTTTACAAAACCTGTGCTTGGCCGCTTTGGTATTGAATGTATAAGTAGTTAGCTGCTCTTCTCCCGACAGCAAAGTGAACTTACTCTGCGGTACGATTAGATGAAGAAATCCAGACTTAGTACAAATTGAACAATTACATCTCTCTACTTCTAAGATTTCTGGAGCTTCAACCTCAAAAGTTACTGCTCCGCAATGACAGCGGCCTTTGTATTTCATATGACACTCCTAGAAATATAACAGATCGAGTTTCCCAATCTCGCGGGTGCTTTCCCGTAAGTCTTAAAACCCGGCACAGCACTTTCTCACGCTCGAATAACTGTAATCTTTCGCCCGGTTTGTGTTGCGTGAATTTCTGTTTTTAAGCGTTCTTCAAGTTCGGGGGCATTATCGCGTCGATCGAATATCACCAACCACCCATAATCTTGTCTCAACCTCGCTAAATACTCATCTAACTGTGACAATCCCTTAGTCAATGGATCGACTTTCCGAGTTCGCCAAACTTTTAATTCAATGCCCAATGTTACCTCACCGTAGCACAAACACAAATCCATGCGATCGCGCCCGATCGCGTATTCTCTCTCCAACGTTCCCCCACCATTAATTACCCGATGCAAAAATGCCATCAGCACTAAATGAGGCGCTATTTCAGGATAGGATGCACTCTTAAGTAACGGTTCGCCATGTTGCAACCAAAATGCGAGAAAGGCATCAAGAAGAGCATCAGTATTCAATTCTCCGCGATCGTTGAGCCAACTCGGACTGATAATCGGCAAACTATCTTGCGGCCCTTGGGCTAAAACTCGCGGCAAAACTTCTCGATAAATCGGATTGGCAATAACTAATCCACCCGCCGGATCGCGTTTGAGCAAACCCAAATCTACTAAGTATTGGCGATCGTCATTGGAAGATTCGGGTAATTCTCGTCCCGCTAAAATTGGCTCGATAATCGCTTTGACTCGGTTTTCTCTCAGTCTTTCTGCTAAACTATCTAAATGTGTATCTTGACGTTTTATCAAAATTTCTTTGGCTTCTAAAATATGTTCGGGTGTAATATCTATAGATTCATCTGTAACTAATTCTTCTACTATTTCTTTAGCGAGTGCATTCACTAACCAAGGTTGTCCCTGAGTTAGTTCAAAGGCTAAAGCTGCTGCTTCTGGGGTAAACACTTGTCCGGTATCTTCAGTGTGTTGGTTGTAGAGTTCTGCCACTTCTGATGCGTTAAAATTTCTCATAGTCAAAGAGCGCACTTTAATATTAAACGGGCTGGATGTGTTGAGCCTGTCACTGCCACCCGCAGCCACTTTATAATCGCGAACATCTCGCAAACCAATCAATCCGATCGACTGAGGAAAGGCATGAGGACGAGAGGGAAAACCATTGCGTAACTGACGCAAAACAGACAGCAATACTTCATTTTGCAGCGAATCAATTTCATCGATAAAAATCGCTAAAGGGCGAGGTGAAGTTTGAGCCCATTGCCGTAAAGTTTCTTCAATTCCTTGTCCTACCTCCATCTCTTGCTGAGCTGGGGGATGAAGTTCTGGTGGTAGATAGACTCGTGCCGCACTGTGCCAAGAACTTAAGATTGCTGCTTGGGCTTGTTGCGGATCGTCATTAAAAGGCGAACCCAATTCTACCGAAACCACGATCGCAGTGTATTGTCCGCTATCGACCAGTTGCTTGGCTAAAGCCAGCACGGCGGTAGTTTTCCCCACTTGTCGGGGTGCGTGGATGACGAAATAGCTGCGTTGAGCGATTAATCGTTCCAAGCCGGGTAAACGCACCGTGGGCGATAGCGCGTAATGAATGTCTTCTTGACACGGACCTGCGATATTGAACCAACGCGGCATAGGTCAACTGGGGGGAATGGGGCTGCTTTAAGTTTACTGTGCTGTGTCAGAAGAGCGATCGAACGTTATCACTACATTTCCCTTCTTGCGCCCCGTGTCTACGTAGCGGTGAGCCTCGGCAATTTCCTCAAAAGGATAGCATCGATCGATTATCGGTTTGAATTCTCCCGCCTCAGCCAGCTTTGCGATGAAACGCAAATCCTCTACACGTTCTGCTGCTGGCCCGGCGATGACTTTTTTGTCGCTAGTTACCGACACCCACGGTATCTGAAGGATTTCTGGCAACCCGCATAAAACCAAAAGCAAACGTCCTGTTTCCTTGAGCGAACCTTTACTCCGAGAAAAGGGAGCCGTGCCAACTGTATCGACAATGATGTCATAGGTTTCACCATTTTTCGTGAAATCCTCTTGAGTGTAATCGATCGCGCGATCGGCCCCCAGAGATTTCACCAATTCCAAATTCGCGCTACTGCACACCGCCGTTACCTGGGCCCCGAAATACTTGGCAAGCTGTACCGCCGCCGTCCCTACCGCCCCGGAAGCGCCATTGACGAGCACTTTTTCCCCCTGTTGCAGGTTTCCCCTTCTGAAAAAATCTAACGCCGTCGTGCCGCCAAACGATAGCGCGGCGGCTTCTTCGTAACTCAAGTTGGCGGGCTTGAGGACTACTGGCCCGTCTTCTGGGAGGCATTTGTACTCGGCATGACAGCCCATAGTGGCACCGCAAAAGGCAAAAACTCGATCGCCCGCTTTGAATTTGGTTGCGTTTTTACCAACTGACTCGACTTCGCCGGCGAGCTCTGTCCCCAGAATGGGCTGCCTCAGTTTGTTGATTCCAAAAACCAAACGCGAGATGAGTCCGAAGCCTTGAGGCATTTCAAAACTTCGCAATCTCCAGTCCGCTGATGTGACGGTTGTCGCGTGGATTTTTATCAGGATTTCATTGTCTTTGGGGATAGGTTTCGCTACCTCAGTCAGTTTGAGTACGTCGGGAGATCCATATTTCGTACATACAATTGCTTTCATAAGTAGAAGGAAGAAGGTGGTAGGTGTTAGGTGTTAGGTGGTAGGTGGTAGAAAAAACCTCAGACCTCAAACCTCAAATCAATAAGCCTTTGGGCGATCGGGCTCTTGCGTTTAATTAGGCGGACTTACTTATCAAAATCAAATACTGCTTTGACTTACACTGTAAGTGTAACATACGCTGTAAGTCGGTCAAGATTAAGTATCCAGATATGTAGTAGAAAGTTGAGATGACGAAGACGATCGACCCGGATACACCACCGCCATTACCGTTGAGTCGCGATCGAGTGCTGAATGCGGCGCTGCGCCTGGCCGATGAGGGTGGCATTGAGTCGCTGTCGATGCGGAAGTTAGCCCAGGATTTGGGCGTTAAGGCGATGTCGCTGTACAACCACGTGGCGAACAAGGATGACATTATCGATCGCATTGTCGATATCGTCGTTAGCGAGATTGAAGTTCCCGTACCTGGAAGTGACTGGAAGACGGCGATGCGGCGGCGGGCGATTTCAGCCCGCGCTACACTGTTGCGCCATCCTTGGGCGACAATGCCGATCGTATCGCGAGTCAATGTCGGGCCTGCGATGTTGCGCTACGTGGATGCGACGCTGGGTTGTTTTTACGAGGCGGGCTTTTCGTTAGAAATGGCCGATCGCGCGTGGAATGCGATCGACAGTCACATCTATGGATTCACGCTTCAGGAGTTGAACTTTCCCTTTGAGGCGTCGGAGTATTCCGAAGCGGCAAAAGACGGTCTTTCACTAATTCCTGCTGAGAAATACCCCTATCTCAACCAACTTACGCATTATGTGATGGAAGGTCGTTATGATGGACTTCATGATTTTGAATTCGGACTCGAATTGATACTTGATGGGCTCGATCGATTTCGAGACAATGCCCGATCTTCAGTAGAGAATCTTACCAATTAACCCAAATCCTGTCTCAATCTTGCTAAATATTCATCCCATCGTCATCTCAAAACGATCTGTCCGATCGAGCGAGAGTTTAGAGTTAGGTCTGAGACACTGGATATATTTGGTGATACCTTTCTCACAAAATCAAAACTAGAATATTTATATTCCCTCGCATCCCCCTTAAAAAGGGGGACTTGAAGACTGAAACTCTAGTCTCAAATCAACTTGAATATCTCGCGACGGCGCACCATACTATTGCTTCATACAGTAACTCGCAACCGTATTTTCCAAGAGCATCGCCACAGTCATCGGGCCGATTCCTCCAGGCACCGGCGTGATAAATTCAGCTACTTCTTTAACAGATTTAAAGTCAACATCTCCCGCCAAACGGCTAGTTCCATCGGGATTATCAACGCGGTTAATCCCGACATCAATTACTACCGCTCCCGGTTTCACCATGTTAGCTGAAATCATTTCCGTGCGACCGACTGCGGCGATTAAAATATCAGCTTGGTTGGTAATTGATGCGAGATTTTGCGATCGAGAGTGAGCTACAGTCACGGTACAATCAGCTTCTAAAAGCATCAGCGCCATCGGTTTTCCGACTAAAATACTGCGTCCCAAAACCACAGCATTTTTTCCTTTCAAATCGATGCTGTATTCTTGCAGCAATCGCATCACTCCAGCGGGCGTACAACTGCGCAAACCTTGCTCGCCCCGCATCAAGCGCCCTAAATTTATGGGGTGAAGTCCGTCAGCATCTTTATCGGGAGCAATTCGGTACAGCAGGGAAATTGCATCTAAATGTTCTGGTAGCGGTAACTGCACTAAAATTCCGTCTACCCGATCGTCCTTGTTGAGCGCCTCAATTGCAAGTTCTAATTCGGCTTGAGTGGCCGTAGCGGGGTAATGTTGGCCGAAGGAAGCTATGCCAACCTTAGCGCAGGCGCGCTCTTTATTCCGCACGTAAGCAGCACTGGCTGGATTGTCGCCTACCATCAGCACTGCAAGTCCCGGAGGGCGTCCCTTTTCTGCTGCGAGGGAACGGACGCGATCGCTCAGCTCGCTTTGCATCTTTTGGGCTAAAGCTTTACCGTCTAATATGCGAGCAGTTTTGGCATTCATTTTGTAAACTTTGTAAACTGTGGGTTAGGAGCTGACGATTTCTGATTGTAGCTTAACCGCAGCCATTGCCCGTAACGGAGGAATTTTTTAAGTGCGATCGATTCCTTAAATTCTGTTAAGGTAGCTGGTATCTAGAATCTAAAATCTAAAATCTAAAGTCTAAAATCATTCAACTCATGGCTGTAGCAATTAAACAAGTATGGGTTCAGGCATTGCGCATCGGATCGTTATCGCTAATCCTAACAGGCGGTTTGCTCAGTTGCGGCAGTTTGCCGATGTCTCAACTCAATCTCGACATGAATGTTGCTAGCATCGGCGACATCCAGCAAAAACGGCAAGTTGATGCCGAAGTTTATCTCAGAGGAAAGGTAGAAAATCGCGCTCCGTTTGTCGGAAATGCAGCTTATCAACTTCAAGATGGTAGCGGTAGCATTTGGGTTTTAACCAAGCAAAGTTTGCCACAGCGAGGAGATGAAGTTCTGCTGAAGGGAAATGTGCGCTACAAAAGCATTACGATTAAAAATTTAGCAGGCCGAGATTTAGGTGAAGTTTATATTGAGGAAATGGAGCAGTTACAACGTACTCCTGCAGCCGCAGGGGGAAAATAGGCAGAAGGTAATGGGCGAAGCGAAGCGGAGGGAATTGGTAAGAAGTTTTTAGTTTTAAGTTCTGAGTTTTGAATTAAGAACTATCTTTCAACTCAAAACTCAAAATTCACAACTCCCGATCGACTGTCCCAGGTCAATTGAGGGCAGGCACGGGGGCACTCCCTCCGCTACGCGAGAGCCCCTACAAACTATCAACTGTCAACTGTTAACTGTCAACTCTCAACTTTTCCTTCTTTCTCAAATGACTAAAATTCACGTTGCGATCGCGATTTTGTACCGATGTCAACTGTCAACTGTCAACTCTCAACTTTTCCTTCTTTCTCAAATGACTAAAATTCACGCTGCGATCGCGATTTTGTACCGAGACGGCAAATTTCTCTGTCAGTTGCGAGACGATATTCCTAATATTAGGTATCCGGGACATTGGGCTTTGTTTGGCGGACACTTGGAACCGGAGGAAACGCCGGAAATTGCAATGCTGCGGGAACTTGTCGAAGAGATTGGCTGGGCTCCTGCAAGGGTGTCGCCGTTTTGCTGCGATGTTGAAGGAGATGTGGTGCGTCACGTTTTTCACTCGCAAATGGATGCAGATATGGAGGATTTAGTTTTGCAAGAGGGTTGGGATATGAAGTTATTGACACCGGAAGATATTCGATCGGGCATTGGTTATTCGGAAAAAGCGGGAAGTTTGCGACCTTTTGGGATTGCCCACCAGCGCATTTTATTAAGTTTTATCGAGTCGATCGCCCTTAATACATAAAATAAAGTTTGGTAATTGGTAATTGGTAAGGAGTTTTGAGTTTTGAGTTTTGAGTATTGACCGGGAACGCATTCACAATGGTAACTTAAAACTCCCCCTCTTCCTTCTTCCTTCTTCCTTCTTCCTTCATGCCATATAACCCATTCTCTGTATCAGAAATTCTCCGATTTGCATCTTCACTAAAACAGCGGTTTGCAGTGGCAATTGGTGCAGGCGACCGTCCCGCAATCTCAACCGATAACGCCTGCAATCCGGGAATGCGCGGTGTTTGGATACCTAGCACCGACTGCAAAGTTCTCGCTTCAAAACAGCGCATTGCTGAGGCAATGAACTTTCTGGCAGACACCGGATTTAATACAGTATTTCCTGTTGTCTGGAACCGGGGTTTTACCGCTTATCCTTCTCAAATCATGCGCGAACAGTTTGGGGTGGAAATTGACTCGCGGTATACAGGCAGAGATCCTCTAGGAGAATTAGTTGCCGAAGCAAGCAGAGTTGGTTTAAAAGTTATTCCGTGGTTTGAATACGGATTTGTCAGTTCTTACAATCTCAACGGCGGTCATTTGCTGGCAAAAAAACCGGAATGGGCGGCGCGCGATCGCCCTGGCAATCTGCTGAAAAAAACAAGTTTGAATGGATGAATTCTCTCGACCCCGAAGTGCAAGACTTTTTGCTGAGTTTGATGTTAGAAGTTGCTAAAAATTATCCCGTACAAGGCGTTCAAGGGGACGATCGCATTGCAATGCCCTGCGAAGGCGGCTACGATACTAAAACAGTTGCCAGTTATCGAAAAGAATGCGGCAAAGAACCGCCGCCAAATCCGAAAGAACCGCATTGGCTGCGCTGGCGCGCTAATATTATCACTGAATTTGTAGCTCGATTGCACCGAGAATTAAAAGCGATCGATCCCGCTCTGCTGCTGTCAATGTCGCCAAGTCCTTACGAATGGGGATTGGTGGAATATTTGCAAGATTCCCCAACTTGGGTTGACAGAAAGCTAGTAGATATGCTTCACCCGCAGTTTTACAGGCGAGATTTTCGCAGTTACAAACAATTAGTCGATCGCTGGTGGGGCAGCAATTTAGCCGCGAGCAATTGCAGTGCATTTCACCCGGTATTTTGGTAGCAAATCGAGGAAGTAATTATGGCATCACTCCCGAATTGCTGTTGCAAATAATAGCTTGCAACCGCGCTGGAGGAATTCAAGGAGAAGTGCTATTTTTTTACGAAGGTTTGCGCGATAATAGTAATGCTTTGGCTGAGGCTTTGAAAAAAGGACCCTATGCTCGACGGTTGTCTGTTTGAGAATCTTTTGCGAACTACACCAACCATTCGCTAAATTATGAGGCGGGGTAGTTCATAATAAAAGTCTATAGCGTCCGCAAAAACATGAGGAGGATCGATGAACTCAGCAGCAGCCCTCATCCAACAGCTAGCAGAACTTAGCGACGCTCAATTCAAACAACAATATTTGCAGCAAAAACAAGGGATGCAGGCTTTGGCTCGGATGTTGCCCCAAGTGGACGATCGAACATTGGCTTGGCGCGCAGTTAAATTAGCTTTAAAAGTAAATTTAAAACTCGGAGCGAAACTAGCAGGAACGGTAAAGCCAGAGTTTCAACCAGAAATAATCAGATCGATCGCCAAAATTAAAACAGGGCCGCTGCTCAAAATTCAACTGTTAGCGCTAACAAATTCTGATGTAGCAATTCCGCTGCTGCTCAAAGGATTGAACTATCAAGACAGTGTTGCGCGCCGTCACAGTATTCGAGCCTTAGGACAAATTGGCTCCCAAGCTGCAGTAATTCAATTAACGCGCGCGCTTAACAGCGAAGATGCGCAAATTCGGGCTTGGGCGGCTTGGACTTTGGGAGAAATCAACTCGAAATCGACCGCCACCGCCCTGCAAAAAGCTCTCCAGCACCCAGCCGCGCGCGTGCGTGCGTGGGCTGTTTGGGCTTTGGGCAAAATTCACCCCGCCGCCGCCCGACCCCTGCTCGCAGCCCTGACACACCAAGACCCGGAGGTTCGCTGGCGGGCGGCGGTCAACTGCGGGAAAATTGGCTTGCAAGAGGCAGTTCCGGGGCTGCTGAACGCCCTGAGAGACGAAAACCACATCGTCCGCGCTAGGGCTGCTGCTGCTTTGGGCAGAATCGGCGATCGCTCTGCCGTGCCCCGCTTGATAGAATTGTTCGACGACCCAGATTCCTATGCAGTTTCTTTGAGAGTAGCCGAAGCCCTGGGACAAATCGGGACGGAAACGGCTGTAGCGGGCTTGCTGCAATCCCTCAACCATCACGACTCCGCCGTGCGCGGCAGCGCGGTTTCTGCCTTGGGAGAAATCAGTACCGAGGTGGCTGCAGTGGCGGCAATGCGCGCGCTTTCCGACGAAGATATTTTCGTGCGCGGCAGAGCTGCGGAAGCTTTGGGAAACATCGATACGCGCGGTGATGGGAACTTGCTGCAGATGGTAGCAGCCGCACTGGCGATCGCGAGTGGCGACGGCGAATGTTATGTCCGGTGGAGGGTGGCTGTGGCTTTGGGACAAATCGGGAGTTCAGAAGCTGTGGCGGCCTTGGTGAAGCTACTGGAAGACCAAAACTCGGGAGTGCGTCAAAGGGCTGTGAAATCTCTCGGTCAAATCGGCTCCGATGCTGCTGTTGGAGCTTTGGAAGCTGCTTTGAATCGGGAATTTGCCGATGTTCGGGCCGTGGCGGCCCAACAGTTGCAAAATTTGGAGGTTGAGGAAGAAACAGCAGATTTCGATCCGCACGCCCCGACAGATTCCCCTGCTAGCAAACTGCCGAAAATTTCGATCGCTGCTGAGGCGGATGCTTGCGAGTACATTCTCCACCCGAAGTTCGCTCGCTCGCTGTTGTACCTGATTTCGATCGGCAATCCGGGTATCGCCGAACCGAAAATTTTTCGCCAAGTCCCGCACCGGCTGCGACTGGAATTTAACGATATCGACATCCCCGTTGACGACCCCGACTGCGTTTTGCCTGGGCGGGAGGACGTACTTAAAGTTATCGACTTTGCCCTGAAAATGTTACCGCAGCAAACTACTTTGCTCGTCTGCTGTCAAAGCGGGATGGGTCGTTCTGCAGCTTGTGCTTTGACGGCCTGTGCTGCGGTACTGGGCCGGGGCAAAGAAAGGGAATCTTGGGATCTGGTGTTGGCGGCTAAACCTCAGGTGATGCCCAATCAGTGGATTGTCGAATTGGCTGATGAAGCTTTGGGCCGGGGCGGCAAGTTAGCAGCCGCGACAGATAATCGGCGCATCGGGTTTCGGTAAAGGCAACCCCGATCGTCCCTTGACAACCCTCTAAAAATATCTTACTCTAACTATACGGACACTAAATAATTATCAGGCTCATCAGCCAATGGCTACTGGATTCACGATCGATCGCGCGCATTTAGCACAAGATTTAGCGCCGGATTTAGCAGAGGATTTAGCACCGGATTTAAAACCGGATTTAACACCGGGTTTAACACAGTGGGACGCCGTTCTAGCGCCCCACAGCCTGAGCTACCGCATCAAACTGCTGGCACAGCTAGGAAGTCGCAGGCTGCAAGAAATACTCGAACCTTTCGGGCTGACACCTTTTCACTGGTTGGTATTGTGCTGTTTGTGGCAAGAAGACGGTTTGCCGACTTCGAGTATTGGCGAGAAACTGCAACAGGTAGGCGGGACGCTGACGGGAGTGCTCGATCGCATGGAAGACAGAGGTCTAGTCCGCCGGGAGAGAGACACTAGAGACCGCCGCATTTGGCGCATTTGGCTGACAGACTCGGGGCGAGAATTGCAAGACGTACTGCCCCCCCTGGTAGCTAAAATTCGCGATCGAGCCGTAGAAGGTTTTTCAGAAGTCGATCGAGAACTGTTTTCCCACCTGATCGATCGGGCGATTTTCAATCTTTCCTAAACTGGCAAATCGCTACTACGAACATCCAAAATCGCGGGCGATCGAGCGAACATTATCTAACCTTCCGATCGGAGCGTTATATCAATTCCGGTAACACCGGAATGACATAGAGGACAAGGCTTGGACCTGTCCGTACCCCGCAATATTGTAGACATAGAGGACACGGCAGTGCCGTGTCCCTACCCCGCAATATTGTAGAGACACGGCACTGCCGTGTCCGGACTGTGAGTAATATTAATGATTCCGATGCTACCGGATTTGATATTATTATCCGATGAATCTACCAGATAAAAGCAAAAAAATACAGATTCCTCGCGCCCTGCGATCGAGAAATTACCGCTTGTTTTTTGCAGGGCAAAGTATCTCGCTGATTGGCAGTTGGATGACGCGCGTAGCTGCCGCTTGGCTGGTATATCAATTAACTCAATCGGCTTGGATGCTCGGTGCGGTTGGATTTAGCAGTCAAATACCTACCTTAATTTTACTGCCGTTTGGCGGAGTTTTCACAGATAAATGGAACCGCCACCGGGTTTTAATTACTACTCAAATTTTAGCAATGATTCAATCTTTAGCGCTAGCAGCTTTAGCGCTAACCGGAACTATTAATATTTGGTATATTATAATTCTGAGTTTTTGTCAAGGAGCGATCGATGCTTTCGATGGGCCGGCAAGGCAAGCATTGGTGCCGGAAATTGTGGAACAGAAAGCAGATTTAGCACAGGCGATCGCCTTGAATGCTTCAATAGTAAATGCAGCCAGATTAATCGGGCCGGCCTTTGCAGGTTTGCTAATCGCACGATTCGGGGCGAGTTATTGTTTTTTGATTGACGGACTCAGTTATATAGCGGTAATTGCAGCTTTGCTAGCCATGCGGATCGAGCCTCGAAAACTAGCAGTAACTAACACCAAACCATTGCAAAAATTGCAAGAAGGATTTGCCTATGCTTTTGGATTTGTGCCGATTCGATCGATCGTGCTGCTGCTGGCATTAGTAAGTTTTGCGGGAATGTCGCATACAGTTTTATTGCCAGTTTTTGCAACCCAAATTTTGCAAGGTGGCCCGGAAACACTGGGTTTTTTAATGGCCGCATCGGGACTGGGTGCCTTCGGGGCAGCCATTTATTTGAGCGCGCGCAAAAGTGCGATCGAACTCGACAAATTAATTGCTATTGCGCCAGCAATTATGGGATGCGGGTTGCTGGGATTTTCTTTGTCTCGCACGCTGTGGTTTTCATTAATCGTAATGTTATTTGTTGGTATTGGTTTCACTATCCTATTTGCCGGGGGAAATATAATTTTGCAAACAATTGTTGAAGACGACAAGCGAGGCAGAGTAATGAGCATTTACACGATGGCATTTTTTGGCGTGACACCATTTGGGAACTTAGTTGCTGGTGGATTGGCAACTTATATCGGTGCTCCCCATACAGTGTTAATTGGCTCGATAATTTGTATTTTAGGTGCGGCAATCTTTACCAAACAGCTACCGGGTTTAAAACACTTAGTTCGATCGATTCATCAAAAACAGGTTTAAATTCATAACTGCGTTCCGGTGCAGCAAGTTGTTATGATGCGGAATTAGCAAAAACTTTACTCTTGATACTGGGAATTGGCTGGCGTTATTCTAATTATTTTCAATCCCATTCTTTGTAACTCTTCCTCAAAATCATTAAATATCCTATCGATATAACTTTGTTCTATCACCTCCCCATCAATAGCAACTAATTCATTTCCAGCAAAAATATCTTCTGTGACAAGTCTATATTGATTTTGATTTACCAACGCTAGGGAGCCAATTATTGCCCAAAAATATACAATTGTATGGTTTCCAATAGTCACCATTGCATAGGAAATATATGCCAACCGGCTTTCCTGTTCATCTTCTTCTGAGTCAATCGCAAAATCTATAGAAATGGTTTTTGGCTCTGCATATAAAATTCCATAAAAACTCTCGATAGATTGTGAAACCTGTATCAATTCATCGATAGTTACTAAAACATCGCCTTCTGAGATGGATAATTTTTGGCAGATTAATGAAGCCATCTCAGCAATGTTATAAATGCCAGACAAATCCTCTATCTCATCATTTAAACCGATTTTGAAAGAAATCGTAGGAAGTTTTTTAGCTTCGTCGCTGATTTCTAAAACTGCAGAATGAGGTGCATTCTTCAGAAAAGTAAGTATTTTTAGATTGTTTTTGATCTCGCTCAGACAATTTCTCTGTTTTTCGCGAATATCAAACGAATACTTCACTTTACTATTAACGTTAAATGGATCGATAATAAGCTCAAGTATTGTAGATTCGATCCTGAGCTTAAGATACTTCTCTGGCAAAAGCTGATTAAAATGGGGGCGATATAATTGAGCTTTTAAAATTATTCCCGAAGAAAATTTACGATCTTTAAATTTAAGGATTACTGGTTCAGGTTTAACTTTTATATTGAGAATAGCCCCTTCACAACTTAACAGGGGATTTTCAGATAAAATTTCAAACCTTTTATGGTGACCAATACTTTTATCTATATAGACTTCCTCGCGGATACCTAATGATAAATCGATTAAATCACCAACAGGATCGTTGCCAGAAATTTGAACAGTAATTTGCCCTTTACCATTTTCAAAACCAAGTGTTGCCAATAGCCTATTTTTTTCTGCTATATATTCCTCTAAAGTGTTCGGAATATACTTTTCAATAGTTCTCTTTAGATTTTCACCTGTTGTTTGTTCTAATCGATCGCTGTCTGTGTACTTGATAATCATTGTATGCTTATTTAATCTATCTCCTTCTCCTTGGCTGTATAACTTTCTGATACGTTTTAGAGTTCTCTCAATCACTTCTTTGCCAACATGAACCAAGTAAGCAGCTTGCGGATCATTTGTGCCATCAAATTCAATAAAGCAAAAGAACACAGGCATTTGGGTTTTCACTAAACTTTCCAAGTTTGATAACTTTATATCTTCACCTTTTTTTTTTAAGATCGGTTGACTTGACTTGGACTTTACACTCTATAGGTTTCGGCACCAGATCTCTGGGAATTACACCACTTGAATTATTGGGAAATTCTACGAAGCAGTCCCACCCTCTCTTATCAACTTTGGAACCATTTGCTGTTAATCCAACAGAGTTGCACCAAAATTGAAAAATATTTTCTCCCATTCGACCAATATCACGCATATTTTTTGATGAACTTAGAGTAAATTCTTACATTCGAGTTCGGGTGCATTATTTGTGCGATCGCACGCCCGATCGCCCATCCCCGATCTAAAGCTTCTTGAAATATCTGGCGACTGGAAACAACCCAAATCCTGCCTTTTCATAGGTGCGACGCGCTTTTGCATGGCCCGGATCGCCTCCAGTCTCCACCATCGCAACAGACATTCCAGCATCTTTCATCCAATTTAAAGCGAATTCTATCAAAGCAGTGCCAATTCCTTGTCCTTGAAAATCTGGATCGACAGCAATCATGTAGATTTCACCCATGCTATCTTCCGAGTGCAATTTTACAGCTACAAAACCCGCGATCGAACCAGTCTCGATCGCCGCCACCCATACATTTGTATCATCCGCAGCACAGACATCTTCGACAGCTTTTTGCTGGCTCACAGACCAATTATCGGGATAGAATGCTCGGTAAACATCAATGTCCATCACTTTCTCAAGCGAATCAAATACCGGAGCCCACGCTCGAAGTGAAAGGCTGACGATCGCATCGAGTTGATGAGCGTTGTAAGGTTCTATTTGCATTTGCACGTGAACTCCCGATCGGAAGTGTTTAATTGTATTGTACCTGTATTGCGCAAATTTGCATTTGCAAGAGAGATCGAGTTGAAACCAAACTTATTGCTATCTCATTACTAAAAGCAATTTAATTAATAAATTCAGCGGCGATCGCATCTGTTTTTGCAGCCATAATAAAGTCATTGCGGTGCAATCCCGCGATCGCGTGCGTCCACCAAGTAACGGTTACTTTTCCCCACTCGGTTAAAATTGCTGGGTGATGTCCTTCAGTTTCTGCGATTTCGCTGACGCGATTGGTAAAGGCGATCGCACTTTTAAAATCGGGTAATTTGTAAGTACGCTCTAGTTGGGGAATCCCATTTTTTTCCATGAGGTTCCATTCGGGAATTTGAGGTGTGAGTTTGGCGATTTCGTAGGGCGTAACCCGAGGGGAATTTGCGCGGCAGGCGGCGCACTTTTCTTGCGAGAGGTTGGACATAAATTGTTTGTGAGATGGTTGATTAAAAGATTGTTCCGACACGGGCTATTTTAATTATTCGGGACACGATGATCGAACGCTAAATTTTATAGCAGTCGATCGGCTAATTCTAAAAACTGTTCGGCCTGGAATATCAATTGATTAGCCTCCGCTTCGGGGATGGCAGGATCGATATTATAATCGCCCTGATTTCTGAGATTTTGAGCAGCAATTAAGTAACGGTGAAACTCTACCGGAACCCTGCCTGTTCTCGCAAATTCTCGACCAAATGCACTAATGACTGCAGCATGACTGGAGAAAGCTAAACCCTCGCCCAGCAAAAAAGCTTCGGCAACATAAAACATGGTGTAATAAGCGCGCGATGCTGCAAAGTCAGGAAGTGCGTTAGCGGCCAATAATTTAGCAGCCCGCAAGCTTTCACGGGCTTTTGTTAAAAGAGCAGTTTGTTCGGGTGTCAAATCGGTACTCCTTCTCTGCGAACATTTAGAAAGAAAGGACTATTTTCTTGTTGAAAACGTAATGCTGAGGCAAAAGCACTAGATATTACCACAGTACGATCTAAGCACAAATCGGCAATAAATTCAGTGGTGCGATCGATTTCTTTGCTAGCATTTACCGATTCGTTCAAAACAACTAAAATATCAATATCGGAATCGGGTTTGGCGTCTCCTCTGGCTTGGGAACCGTAGAGAATTAATTGCACGAGTCTGTCACCGTACAATTCGTTAAAGTATTGACGCAGTTCTGCTAAAATTTCTGGTAATTTTTCGTTCATAGTTTCAGCGATCGGTAATTAATCACTACAGTCTAGATCCCCCTAAATCCCCCTTTTTTAAGGGGGACTTAAAGAAGTTTCCATTCCTCCCTTTTTTAAGAATACCTCAAGAAGTTTCCGGTTCCCCCCTTCTTAAGGGGGGCTAGGGGGGATCGAAATTTAACAGTCAAACAGAAGAAAACAACAGCAATTAACCGATGATTTTCTTAATCAAATCCAACTTACCTTTATAAGGAGCATACCGCCATTTTAAATCCAATAAAAATGACTTTTGCAGCACGCTCTTTTCGTGAGAAAAAGTGTCAAAACTAGCTTTACCGTGATAGCTGCCGATACCGCTGTCACCAACTCCCCCAAAGGGCAAACTTGTCAATCCAACCTGCATTACCGTGTCGTTAATGCAAACTCCCCCGGAAGAAGTTTCTCGCAAAACTCGCTTGTGCTTCTCTTTATCTTTCGAGAACAAATATAAGGCTAAAGGTTTCGGTCGGGCGTTAATTTGGGCGATCGCCTCTGTAAAATCGTCATACTCCAAAACAGGCAAAATCGGCCCAAAAATCTCATCCTGCATCACCGGTGCATCCCAAGAAACTTTGTCTATTACCGTCGGGGCAATATATCTATCTTCGGGGTTTGTTTTCCCGCCGGTGACGATTTCTCCGTCTTTAATAAACTCAGCGAGACGCCCTAAATGCCGCTGATTGATGATTCTCGCATAGTCGGGGCTGTTTTGCGGGTCGTCGCCGTAAAATTCGTGAATTGATTGCTTAATTGCTGTCAATAGATCGGGCTTGATTTTTTTGTCCACTAACAGGTAATCTGGAGCGATACAGGTTTGACCCGCATTGATGAATTTGCCCCAAGCGATGCGTTTTGCAGTGTATTCTAGCTGAATGTCTGAATCGACAATGCAAGGACTTTTGCCACCCAATTCTAAGGTTACTGGCGTGAGGTGTTTGGCGGCAGCTTCCATGACAATTTGACCGATTTTTGTGCCTCCGGTAAAGAAAATGCGATCGAATTTTTCTGTTAATAATTGCTGGCTGATTTCCACACCGCCCTCAACGGCGGTGATGTAAGCAGGATCGAAGGTTTTAGAAATCATGTCGGCGACAACTTCCGAAGTGTGGAAAGCGATTTCCGAAGGTTTGAGAATCGCGCAATTACCCGCCGCGATCGCCCCTACCAAAGGTGATATCATTAACTGAAACGGGTAATTCCAAGGCCCAATAATTAAAACTACGCCCAAAGGTTCTGGATAAATGCGCGCTGAAGCCGGAAATTGCTCGATCGAAATTGGAACTTTCCTCGGTTTTACCCACGATTTCAGATTTTTGATGGCATAATTAACTTCGGCGATCGAAGCAATTTCAAAATAAGCCTCATACTCCGGTCTATTCAAATCAGCCTTGACAGCATCTACAATTCGTGATTGATTGGAAACGATCGCACTTTTGAGTTGATTCAGTTGTTCGAGCCGAAAGTTAACATCCTTTGTTTTCCCAGTAGCAAAAAATTGCCGTTGTTGCTTGATAATATCGCTGACGCTGACTGCCATTTTTGATCCTCCACATCTATAAATAAATGTTACAACAACAGCAGGGATGTCGGCTAAAACAGTGGGGAACTTGTAGCCGTAAGGTGCGCACTGCGCACTCTATTTATAGCGGTAGGTAAGGTGCGCGCTGCGCCACCTACATATTTACTACATATTTACTGCTATCCGGCAGCAAGTAAGTCTTAATATTACTCAAATCTGTAATTTTCCGCAAAGTTGTTCGAGGTGGTCACTGCCCATCTAAAAATCCTCCAGACAACCGCAGCTCTCACCTTTACAAAATCTGTCGAGATGCGATAAATTAGAAGCTATTAAGTGTCAAAGTCAAAATTGAGTTGGCTCATGAAAATATCGAAAGCGGATTTTTTTTCTACTCCTGCTCGCTGCTTTGCTTGCTTGCAGTAGCAGGATGTACCTCTAAGCCCCAAAAGCAAGTAGTTATCTGCTCGAAAGACTTTACCGAACAAGTCATCCTTGCAGAAATCTTAGCCCGCCACATCGAAGCCAAAACAGATATTGACGTAGAACGCGAACTCAACCTCGGAGGGTCCCTTTGCCACCAATCATTAGCAGCAGGTAAAATCGACTTGTACGTCGAATACACGGGTACAGCTTATGCCAATATTCTCAAACAGCCGCCAATTTCCGATCCCAAGAAAGTCTTAGATTACCTCAAGCAAGAATATCCCAAACAGTTTAAAGCAGAATGGATAGAACCCTTAGGATTTAATAATAGCTTTGCGATAATAGTTCGCGGAGAAGATGCCAAAAAATTTAATTTGCAAACTATCTCGCAATTGAGCAAAGTTGCACCAAAAATGCGGGCGGGTTTCGGTCCGGAATTTCGAGAAAGAGAAGATGGATTTCCCGGATTAGCTAAAACTTACGGAATTAAATTTGCCGAAGAACCGAAAGAATTGCTGTTAGGATTGCTGGCGCAAGCACTCCGACAAAAAGAAGTAGATGTTATTGCTGGGGATGCTACTGACGGTTCGATCGAAAGTTTTGGTTTTGTGGTACTCAAAGATGACAAGAATTATTTCCCGCCCTACCAAGCATTGCCGGTAGCGCGATCGCAAGTTTTAGAAAAATACCCAGAATTGCGATCGGTACTGGCAGAATTGGGCGGCAAAATCTCCGAAGAAGATATGCGGAAACTTAACTATCAAGTTGACAGGAAACAGCAGGAAGCTGGACAGGTAGCGCAGGAGTTTTTACAGCAGAAATTTGGAGTTTCAAAACCTGCATCGAGCGCAAAGTGAGCAATCAGCGATCGCCCGCAACGCAATTTAAACAAGTACGCGCGCAATTATCTCGTAGGGAATCGCCTATACTTGAGACAAGTGCGATCGCCAGCAATTAAAAAACAGATGATTGTTCGCTGATTCTCAGCAATTTAAACAAAAAATCACTCAATATTTTGGATGAAATACTTGCAGGGGCGGTGTCACCTTGCCCGCCCTCCTTTATGTTAATTCCCTTCACTCAGCCGCCGCAAATTCAAAATATCGCTCATATTTTTAATTTGCATACAAGTCCGCTCGAACTGTTGCTTGTCCTGAATATCCATGCACAAATCAATTAACGCCGGCAAACCCGGATAGGTTTTTACCTGAGCGCTGCGAACGTTGACTTTGTTGTCCTTTAAATGCGACAATACATCATTGAGAACTCCCACCCGATCGAGCGCTTCAATTTGAATGTTAACCGGATAAGTAGCGGGGCGGCTGGCAGTGCGATCGCCCGCATTCCAACTCACCGGAACTAACCGATCCCCAAGTACGTTTTCTACATTCGGACACCCTTGGCGGTGAATCGAAATTCCGCGATTGCGAGTGACAACTCCAATAATTGATTCCCCCGGAATCGGACAGCAACAGGCAGCTAAATGATACAGCAAACCCTCAACACCCGCGATCGGCGATTTGCTGGGAGATGAACTAGGCGCGGGTTTGGGCGGCATGACAGCAGGTATTTGCACGGGCAATTCTGGCATTACACCCGCAGCATTAGCCTCTATTTTTTGCTTGGCTTTCACCAAATCCCGCAGCCGATTTACTACCAAATTTAGCGTTACTTCACCGTAACCCAAACCCGCTAATAAATCTTCGACGCTGTGGTAATTGCAGCGTAAAGCTACTGACTGCATTGGTTCGGATTTTAGCAAAGCTTCCAAACCTTTTTTGCTGAATTCTTTTTCTAATAAATCTCGCCCGCGAGCGATATTTTCATCGCGATTGAATCGCTTGTACCACTGTCTGATGCGGTTTTTCGCGCCGCTGGTTTTGACAAAATGCAGCCAGTCCAAACTCGGATGGCCGTTTTTTTGCGTCATGATTTCGACAATATCGCCGTTCTTTAAAACAGTGTCTAGCGTCACCATCCGTCCGTTCGCCCGCGCCCCGGTACAGTGATTTCCGACTTCAGTGTGAATGCGGTAAGCAAAATCTACAGGGGTTGACCCTTTGTTGAGATCTACGACATCTCCGTTAGGAGTGAAAACATAGATATCTTCGTCAAATAAATTGTCTTTAACGCTCTCTAAATATTCGCGATCGTCCTTGAGATCGCTTTGCCATTCTAGCAGTTGCCGCAGCCAAGTAAATTTTTCGTCATCGCCAGCTACTTTAGTATTAGAACCGCCGGTTTCTTTGTATTTCCAGTGGGCTGCAATTCCGTATTCCGCAATGTGGTGCATCGCTACCGTGCGAATTTGAACTTCGATCGGCCGCCCGCCAGGTCCGATCACTCCGGTGTGCAAAGATTGATAGCGGTTCGCTTTTGGCAAACCGATATAATCTTTAAAGCGACCGGGGATCGGGCGGAAAGAATCGTGAACAACAGCCAAAGCCCGATAGCACTCATCTTTGGTTTCGACAATGATTCGCACCGCCGCAATATCGTAGACTTGATTGAATCCTTTTTGCCGGCGCTGCATCTTCCCGTAAATTCCGTACAAATGTTTCGGACGGCCGCTGACCTCATAGCATTTAACGCCTAAATTGTCAAGCCGCGCGCGCAAACTATCCGTAACTTCTGCCAGTTGAGTTTCGCGATCGGCCCGTTTCTGAGCTACCAAATCCTGAATTTCGCGATAAGCCTCCGGTTCCAAATATTTAAAAGCTAAATCCTCCAATTCCCACTTAAAGCGGCCGATCCCCAAACGATTAGCCAAAGGAGCAAAAATTTCTCGCGTTTCCAGGGCAATGCTGCGCTGCTTTTCGGGCGACAAATGTTCCAGCGTCCTCATATTGTGCAGCCTGTCTGCCAATTTCACTACAATTACCCGAATATCTTTAGCCATTGCCAGAAACATCCGGCGGAAATTTTCAGCTTGGCGTTCGGTTTTGCTGGAAAAATTAAACTTAGAAAGCTTTGTTACCCCTTCCACCAACTGCCGGACTTCAGGACCGAAGCGCTGTTCTAATTCTTCTGGGGTGACATCCGTATCTTCCACGATGTCGTGCAGGAAACCCGCTGCTATCATGGCACTGTTGCCACCCATATACCTCAGTATTCCAGCGACAGCTACCGGATGGCAAATGTAAGGTTCTCCTGACTTGCGGTACTGACCCTCGTGGAGGTCGCGGGCAAATTCAAAAGCCCGACAAATTAGATCGTTGTCAGTCCCGCAACTGGGATTTAGACTTGGGTCAAGGTGCGTTAGCGAAGCCCTCGAAGAAGATCGCGCGTTCAGGCATTCTTGCAGCCAATCGGGGACCAAGGCAGGGTCGATCGAAACAGAGGCAGTCAAAGTGTTTGCGTTCATGGGGTACACCTTTAAAACTTAGAAATACAAATGGTTAAATGTCTGTTGTCGGTTGAATGACAAAATTTCTGTGTTTAGATATACTAAACTACTCGACAGTCACAAATTGTCAATCAAAAAAATCGTCGCTTTTTCTGGCAGATTGTTCTGGCAGATTGTTCTGGCAGATTGTTCTGTCAAATATACCTATCGAATTTAGACTCGCCCACCCTCCTAGGTGGGAAAAAATAGCGGCATTAGAGCCGCAGGAGCCGCGTCTCGATCGAGTAAAATTAGGTTATTTTGACACCTACACCACCGGATTTGGGCGATCGACATAGAAAACAGGCAAGGCTCAATCAACAGCAGCAGCCTGATGCCTCAAGTCAGCCGTGGGAAGCAAAAAGAAAATGAGCAAAAAGAAAATGAGCAAAAAGAAAATGTTCGATCGACCCAAAATTGCTCCTAAAATGACAGGGTTCCCACATTTGTAAACTTTAAGCGATCGCCTGCTCTAATTATAAATACAAAGTTCTTTACAAAATTATGCTATTGTCCGAAGAGCGGCGATCGCGCTACCGAGAATTACAGCAAGCACTCGACGAGATCAAAATAACAGTCTCCCAGAACAACCTGGATGGGGCCGCGGTGGCAGCGAAGTACAGAAAAGTACAGCAATTTTTTGCGAACCAAATTATGGCAGCCAGTAGCGAGTTAGACCTGCAGGAAACACCCCCAGAACAGCCCTACTTGACGGAAATTCACAAGCAACTGCGGTTACTGGGAACAGACGTGACGTTTTTGCAAGCGTCGCGGCAGCCAGCGACAGCCGCAGCAAGGCAAACAGCAGCGATAGCGCGGCTTGACACGCTAATTGCCTATTGCAGCGCTCTGCTGCAAAAAAATTTTGATGCTTCAGAGGCCTCACAGGTGCAGAATTAACAATTAATTAACAGGGAATCAAGAAGCTAAGGAGAGATAAAGCCGTGCAATGTCCAAAATGCAAACATCCGAATCTAGAGGGCGGCACCCTAGCCGGCAGTATGTCGGTACAATGGTGTCCCAACTGTTACGGCATCTGGATTCCAGGCAAAGAATACGAAGAGTGGCAAAAGAACCAGCGCCTGTGGTCGCTAAAATCAGAACAGCAGGAGATAGGTACTCTGGGCATAGAATTCACGCCGTCCCCCTACGACAGCAAAGCTGCGTTGTGTCCCGAAGACGGTCACTACCTGTCGCGGGCGAAAGTTCCCTTCAGCCGCATTCCTTTTTACATAGAACGGTGTATGCTGTGCGGGGGAATTTGGTGCGACAACGGCGAGTGGGATATTCTGGAAAGTCTGGGACTCCACACCGAGATTGACAAGATGTTTTCTCCGTCATGGCAAGCACAGGCCCGCGTGCAGGAACTGGCCTCTCGGGAACGTCAGGTACTCGTGGACAAATTGGGAACGCAACTTGCCGGGTACGTGTTGGAACTTGCAGAAGTTTTAGCAGACCATCCCCATGCAGATTGCGCGGCTACCTACATACTGCGGAAAGCTGAGTTGAAGCGGAAGGGAATTTAATTAGTTGACAGTTGACAGTTGACAGTTGATAGTTGACAGTTAACTAACAACTAATGACTAACATCATGTCCAGTTGTATAGATCGCATAGGTTTAGGGTGAAGCATTCGGATACAAAACCTGAAGTTTATTGCACAGATTATCGCCCGAATGCTTCACCCCTACAAGTATCTACCCTCGATGCTACTGGACAAGATATAACACTAATGACTAACAACTAATGACTAACAACTAATGACTAACAACTAATGACTAATAACTATCCTTTATTTTCCGTCGAAAATCTGCGAGTAGCTTACCCCCAGCGGCGGGGTCAATCCGGTTGGGCTGTTGACGGCGTTTCCCTGATGCTGAAACCGGGAGAAAAGCTGGGATTAGTTGGAGAATCCGGGTGCGGTAAGTCAACTTTGGGGCGCGCTGCGATGCGCTTGCTGCCGGAACCGACGCAGATTGAGGGACGGGTTAGCTTTGGCGGTGAATCGGTGTTTGAGATGAATTCTTCGCGACTGAGGCGGTTTCGCGGGGAAGCTGTGGCGCTGATTTTTCAAGATCCCATGACTCGCCTCGATCCTTTGATGACTGTGGGCGAACATTGCATTGAAACTTTGCAAGCCCACCGACCGAATTTGTCAAAATCGCAAGCTAAAAAACGGGCGATCGAAATTTTGGAAGCGGTGAAAATTCCTGCGTCTCGCTGGTCGCAATTTCCTCACGAATTTAGTGGCGGAATGCGGCAAAGAGTAGCAATTGCTTTAGCTCTTTTGCTCGATCCTAAATTAATTGTAGCGGACGAACCGACGACGAGTTTGGACGTAACTGTAGCCGCTCAAATTTTGCAGGAATTAACGCGACTTTGTGCGGAACGGGGAACGGCAATCCTGTTAATTTCTCACGATTTGGCAATGGTGGGCGAATACTGCGATCGCATTGCGGTAATGTATGCCGGCAAAATAGTAGAAACTGGCTTGGTTGATGATGTCTTTGCCCGCCCGCAGCACGAATATACTCGATCGCTCTTAAACGCCGCTTTGCACATTCAAAAAGAAGAAGGAAGAGAAGAGAAGGCAGAAGGCAGAGGGGAACAGGGAAATTCTCAGCTTGCACCGGCGGGAAATTTACCTCTGTTGACTGTGACGGATTTGCAACAACATTACAGTTTAGAAACCAATTTATTCGATCGGCTATTTTCAAGGAATAGACAGCTAATTAAAGCAGTAGACGGGGTTAGTTTAGAGCTAGAACGCGGTGAAATCCTGGGGCTAGTAGGGGAATCAGGCTGTGGCAAAAGTACCTTATCGCGCACGATTTTGCAGCTAATTTCCCCCACGGGCGGTCAAGTTAAATTTCAAGGAACAAATTTAACAGCCCTCAGCCGCGATGCTGTGAGAAAACACCGCCGCCAAATGCAAATGGTGTTTCAAGACCCCCACGCTTGCTTGAATCCGGTGATGACTGTCGGGCAAAGTATTGCTGACCCTTTATTCATTCACAAATTAGCAACTCCAGAGGAAGCTAAACAACAAGTAATGCAAATGTTAGAAAGGGTAGGTTTGACTCCTGCCCAGGACTTCTGGAGTCGCTATCCGGGGGAATTGTCGGGGGGACAGCAGCAGCGAGTAGCTATTGCTAGGGCTTTAATTTCGCGGCCGCAACTGATAATTTGTGACGAACCCGTAAGTATGCTGGATGCGAGCGTGCAAACGCAAGTTTTAGAGTTAATGTTGGAGTTGAAAGAGGAGTTTAACCTGACTTATTTGTTTATTACTCACGATTTGTGGGTAGCAAGGTTTTTTGCGATCGCATTGCAGTAATGAATGCTGGTAAAATAGTTGAAATCGGCAAAACTCGGGAGATTTTTACTAACCCGCAGCATCCTTACACGCAACAATTGTTGCAGGCGGCTCCAATGCTTGCTAAGACGCAATTAGCTTCGTAATACAAAATCGGTATTTGCGGTGTTTGGAGTGAAGGATATATCGATTTCTCTGAATTCTGAAGTCACGTCTTGACCGATCTTTATACTAGATCCGGGTTATCCACTCCCTTTATTTGGTGGTATGGTGCGTCGCTCGATAATAGTTGCCAGCAGCAGGAGTTGTTTGTGGCGACGCACCATACGCGGTCATAGATGATAAAGGGGTTTTTGACTCGGATTGGGTATTACTTACCAGCTATCAACTATCAACTGTCAACTGTCAACTGTCAACTGTCAACTGTCAACT
>JAAUPF010000308.1 GCA_012034575.1 Richelia sp. CSU_2_1
CGCGACACCGGCACGTAGGTCCACGCCGGGCCCCGTTTGAAGTACGGCATCGCGAAGCTGCGGAACTCGGTGCCGGTCCAGCGCTCCGTCGCATCGCGTGTTGTTTGGGGCATTCTGGGCGCGATTATCATGAGGGCCATCTTTATTGGAATGGGAGTCGCCCTAATTCAACGCTTTCACTGGATCATCTACATTCTCGGAGCGTTTCTGGTCCTGACTGGAATCAAGATGGCAACACAGGGCGACAAAGAATTGCATCCGGAAAAGAACCCGGTGCTCAAGCTTTTCCGCCGCTTCGTGCGCAGCGTCCCCGACTACCGCGGCGCACACTTCACGATCGTGGAGAACGGCAAGCGTCACCCGCGCGAGATGGGGGGAGGTCGAGATCGAGGCGTTTCTGACTCGGCTTGCGGTCGAGTGTGGTGTGTCGGCGTCGACCCAGAATCAGGCGCTTTCGGCGCTGCTGTTTCTGTATCAGAAAGTGCTTGGCATCGAACTGGGAAACATCAACGCCATGCGGGCGCAACGGCCGGAACGCTTGCCGGTGGTGCTGGCGGTGCTCGTCTACCAACTCGACTCGCGCCCGAAGGAGATCCGGGGTAGCGTGCTCCCGTCGCAGTGGCGGTAAGCCGGCTCGCCTGCAGTCCGCCGCCTGAGCGACCGCGCCGGGCTACCTGAAACCAGCCAAACCCAGAGAACGATGCCCAACAACCCCTCACTCCCTCTCCCCTCCTCTCCCCCTCTTCTTTTCTCATCCGATATCCGACACCATGTACGGTTTCAATTAAATTCGCACAACCAACCGATTCTAGTTTGCGCCGCAACAAGCGCGCTTGGGCTGCTACTACATTGCTGAATGTATCTGCATTTGCTTCCCATAGCTGATTCCGAATTTGGTCTGTGGTGATAATTTGGTTTGGATGTTTCATCAAATATTCTAGCAGTTGAAACTCTTTATTGGTGAGAGAAATGTTCTGATTTTTGCCGCCTCGATCGCGCATAAAAACCGTGCGACTGCCGCAGTCTAAAATTAGATTTCCTACTTGTATCTGTTGCGGTATAATTTGGGGCGATCGTCTCTGCAATGCCCGCAATCTTGCTAATAATTCTGCCATCCCGAAAGGCTTGACTAAATAATCGTCAGCCCCGGCATCCAATCCCGCTACTTTATCTTCCATTCGGTCTTTTGCTGTCAGCATCAGCACTGGCAAAGCGCTGTTTTTAGCGCGCAATCTTTGCAGCAGTTCCAGTCCTGAGATTCCCGGTAACAACCAGTCAAAAATTGCTAATGTATATTCCATCCACTGACTTTCTAAGTATTCCCAAGCTTCTCTACCGTCTTGCGCCCAATCGACTGTATATTTTTCTTGTTTTAGGGTGCGATCGATCGCTTTTCCTAAGTCGGGTTCGTCTTCTACTAGCAATACTCTCATGATTTTGCAACCGCTGATATTGGCAGATTAACGCGGATGTAGGCGAAGCCTTCCCGTAGGGTACGCTGATGGTGCAACCGCAGATGGTATCTGTGTTTATCTGCGGTTCAAAAACAATTATGCGGTATTGATGGGGTTTTATTGACTGAAATTAAAGCGTCCGTCTACTTTTTCGCCGTTAATATTTGCCGTCACCTTCACTGGATATTGTCCGGCTTCTGTACCTGGAAATGTCCCGTAGTAATGTTTGCCCTCAGGGTCGTATTTGAGTTCGAGGGTTTGTTGTTTTCCATTCGGTAACTGTACTTGAGCGATGACTTTGGCGTTGGGAACTGGTTCGCGTTTATCTCCTTTTTTCACGTAAAGATCTAAGTGAGTTCCGGTGGCTTCTTTCTGAGTTAAAAACTCTAAGTGATAAGCTCCAGATTCGACAACTTGACCTCCTTGAGATGTTTTTGGATGTTCTGTTTTAGCTGTTGCTGCTGGGGAAGCATTTGCAGGTGAAGCCGCAGTTTGAGATGCTGCTGGATTGGATGTCGGGCTGTTATTTTGCTCGCTGGCTTTCTCGCCTTGACTGCAAGCACCTAAAAATAGCAATCCGACACTTACGAGAGTAATTAAATGCAATTTGATTGCTTTCATTTGTTTGACTCCTTTGCTGAAACTAATACAAAACTTACGCGCCTACTCGCTGATGTAGGGTGCGCACTGCGCACCTTACAGTTGAGAAAATCTCACGCATTAATTATTTTGCCATCTTCAATAACTGGTTGAGATATTTGAGGCTGCAAAATAGGCCCGAATCGAGCGTACAAAGCTGGCAAAACTAACAGCGTGAGTGCGGTAGAAGTAAACAATCCTCCTAAAACTACTATAGCAAGCGGTTGCAAAAGTTCTTTGCCCGCCCCGCCTTCTAAAACTAAAGGTGCTAAGCCTAAAGCTGATGTTAAAGCGGTCATCAAAATGGCGTTAAGCCTTTCCATCGAACCTTTGATAATTGCTTCCTTAAAAGGCATTCCGGCTGCAAATTTGGTGTTGTAGTTGTCTACTAATAATAATCCGTTGCGGGTGGCAACGCCGAATAAAGTGACGAAGCCAACTAAGGATGCTACAGAAATGATGCCGCCAGTCAAAGCTACTGAAATTACACCTCCTACTAAGCCGATCGGCAAGTTAATCATAATCGTAGCAGTTGAGGGAATCGATCTGACGGAAATATACATTAATATTGAAATCGCAATAAAGGCGATCGCGCTAAATATGATAATATTTTGCGACGCTCTTTCCTCGGCTTCAAATTGACCGCCGTATTGGATGAAATAGCCAGCAGGTAACTGTACTTCTTGTTTTACTTTAGCTTGAATTTCATTGACGATCGATCGTAAATCCCTCCCTTTAGCATTAGCCGCCGCCACAATTAACCGGGAAACGTTCTCGCGATTAATTGTATTCGGGCCAGTACCGTATTTAACAGTCGCAACTTGGGCGAGGGGAATTTTGTTGCCCGTTGGAGTATCAATTAACAAGTTTTGAATAGTTTCTAAGTTATTTCTCGCTTCCGGTTGCAGCCAGACAACTAAATCGAAAGTTTGCTGCACTTCTAAAATTTGAGAAATAACTTTGCCGTTTAAAGCTGTCTCGATGATTTCGGAAAGTTCCCCAATTTTTAAACCGTATCTCCCCGCTGCTTGGCGGTTGAATTTAATTTGAATTTGCTGCACTGGCACTTGCATTTCGAGTTGCAAATCGACAATGCCTGCAACTGTTTTCATTTGCGCTTCAAGTTGGGAACCTATTGCCCGCAGTTGCTCCAAATCCGGGCCGAATATTTTGACAGCAATCTGGCTCCTAACACCGGATAAAACTTCATCCATTCTATGAGAAATAAAACCGCCGATATTGGGTGCAACTCCCGGCAATTTTCCAAATTCCTGCCGCAATGATTCCAAACTTTGCTGCCGATTTTTCATTCCCTCCTCGCTCAAACCGATATCAATGTGAGCCGAATTAACGCCGGCAGCATCAGCATCGCCCGGAGCTCTGCCCGATCGCACTTGCACGTATTCAAACCTCGAATCGTTTTTCAAAGCATCTTCGATCGCAAAAGCCGCGCTATTTGTAGTTTCCAAAGATACCCCCGGATACAGTAGAATTGTATTCACCAAAGTTTGCTCTTGAAACTCCGGCAAAAACACTCGTCCGAAAGATGGGATAATAATTAATGCTGCCACCATGCTAGCAGCAGCTACAGCTAAAATAATCGTCGAATAACGCATTGACATTCGGATGCAAAAATGATAAATATGCTTGCAAAATCTCGGCAACCAAGGTTCTTTTGCACTCATGCGTTTGTGAGGCAATAAAATCGCGCACAGGGCGGGAGATATTAACAGCGATTCCAGGCTGGAAATGACTACAACTACTAAATAAGTAATTCCCATCGGCGTAAAAATTCGCCCTTCTACACCGGGTAAAGTAAAAATTGGCGAAAACACTACAATGCCAATTATTGTCGCTCCAATTAACGAATCGCGCACTTCCTGACTGCCATCGAAAATCACATCCAACACCGGGCGGGGGTGGTGAGATGAGATATTTTCTCTCAAATTGCGATAGGTATTTTCAGCATATACGATCGCATCATCGATCGCAGTTCCGATCGCCACCGACAAACCCCCTAAAGTCATCGTATTCAATCCCAATCCCAGCCAATTCATCGCCAGCAAACCGAACAGCCAAGTCAGGAAGAAATCGAGCAAAACTACTGTCAGAGTCCGCCAATTCATCAAAAAGGGAATCAGGATAATTGTAACGATGATGCTGCCTTCAATTAAGGCCGATCGCACGTTTTCTACCGAAGATTTGATATACTCTTCCTGCCGGAAAGTAACGGTAACTTTAATATCTTTTGGCAAAGATTCCTGAACTTCAGCCATTGCCGCTTCCACCGCTTTCGTCACCGTCGGCGTATCAGCAACCGGCTGCCTGTTTACCATCACAATTACAGCTTGTTTGCCGTTAAAACTGCCGTCACCCCGCTTGAGCGCACCACCGATTTTAACATCAGCAACATCCCCAATTCTTACGGGCGTTCCCTGGCGAGATGCGATCGCGGATTGCTGCAAATCCGCCACAGATTCAACCCGCCCTACGCCCCGAATTAAAGTTTCTTTATCCGGCGTAATTAAATAACCTCCAGGTGCGTTAACATTAGCAGCTTCCGCAGCTTCGACAACTTGTTGCAAAGAAACATTAAAAGCTTGCAATTTTGCCGGATTAACTAAAACTTGATACTGCCTTTCTTCGCCGCCGTAAACAACGACTTGAGCGACACCCGGTACTGCCAGCAGGCGATTTGTGACTTGCCAATCAATCAGGCGGCGCACTTCCATCAGCGGCGTAGTTTCTGATGTAAAAGCATAGGTAATTACAGTGCCAACAGGCGAAGTTGTCGGCGAAATTTGCGGCGTTTCTACGCCTGCGGGTAACTTACTTTGAGCTTGCTGCAATCTTTCAGTAATTAACTGTCTGGCTCGATCGATTTCTGTTCCCCAATCAAAGATAACTTTAACCACAGAAAGGCCGACAGCAGAGGACGATCGCACTGCTGTAACTCCGGGAGTTCCGTTAATCGCACTTTCGATCGGCAGTGTTACTAAAGACTCGATTTCTTCCGGTGCTAAACCCGGTGCTTCCGTCTGAATTTCCACTTGCGGCGGCGCGAAAGGTGGGAAAACATCCAGTGACATTGTGGGGATAATATACAACGTCCAAATAGTAAATATTATCGTAGCGAGTACGACTAGCCAGCGACGATTAATTACCCATCTTAGAATAGTACCGAACATTTAATTTGATAATTGGGAATTGGGAATTGGGAATTGGGAATTGGGGAATTGGGAATTGGGAATTGGGAATTGGGAATTGGGGAATTGG
>JAAUPF010000309.1 GCA_012034575.1 Richelia sp. CSU_2_1
TTTATCACAACTAGGTACTTTTTCACTCGTGAGATTATTTTGTCGATAAGCCGAAATTTTTGAGGCGGGTCGATCATGCGAAAACATTTGCCTGTAAAGGTTCAGGGGCGCTTGTCGCCCCCTGAAGCCGGAGGCACCAAAGCACGAATTGTAGTAATGACGGCTGCTACTAGCTTGCCGGGAGAAGTAGGAGATGATTACATCAGAATATTTGAGCGATTGGGTGCTGAAGATGTCCGAGTTGTTGACACTCAAGTACCCGACGATGCCAAAAATCCAGACTATTTAGAAGCCATCGAACAGGCGACCGGCATATTTTTTACCGGTGGAGATCAAGCTCGGATTATTAGCTGCTTGAAAGACACCAAACTTGATGCTGCTATGCACAAACGCTACTCCGAAGGTATTGTAATTGGCGGCACCAGCGCGGGAGCGGCAATGATGCCGGACATGATGATTATTGAAGGAGATTCGGAAACTAATCCGCGGGTTGACGTGGTAGCAATGGGGCCGGGAATGGGCTTTCTGCCGGGAGTTGTTATCGACCAACATTTCGCGCAGCGCGGTCGTTTGGGACGCTTGGTTTCCGCACTGTTATTGCAACCTGCAGTGCTGGGATTTGGAATTGATGAGAATACAGCTATTTTAGTCAGCGGTGACGAGTTTGAAGTCATCGGCGAAAGTGCTGTAACTGTCATCGACGAATCGGAAAAAACCCACGACAATCTGGATGGACTTTTGAAGGATGAGGCTTTAGCGGTTTGCGGTGTCAAGCTGCACATTCTACCTCACGGCTATCGGTTTAATTTGAAAACTCGCCAGCCTGTATTGAATGGAAAAGCAGCAAAAACACAAAGAGAAACGGCTATGGTTTAAAGTGTGAGGTGGCAGAAAAGTTGACAGTTGATAGTTGATAGTTGACAATTGATAGTTGACAGTTGGGAATCGGGAATTGGGAATTGGGAATTCTCCCCCTTTCCCCTCCCCCACTCTCCCACTCTCCCGCTCTCCCCACTCTTTCCCGTTTAAAAATTGGCGACGTAAGTTAAGTCAAATTGGCGGCAAAGAGTAATGCAGCAATAGTCCGGTCGATCGAATACTAGATTGTAATTCAGTTCTCCGTCTATTTTGGTTACGGGTTGCCTTAATGGAATGCCGTGAATGTCGTATTGGCGGCGTTCTAAAGCACTCCATTCAATAATTCTGCTGTCGATTTTGTTCTGCAACTCAGTAGCAATCAAAAACATTTCTATTTTGTCTTCTACTTTGCCAGTCAAAGGGATTTTGATTAGCATTGACTGGGTGACGATCGGTTTTTGTTCGTTGGGATGCTTGTGAGTGTGGCAGGTTCCGAGTTCTATATCGTAGCGCTCTAGCTTGAATTTTTCAGTAGGGGCGATCGAACTTGAATGCAAGTCTTTGAGGCATTTTTCTAGGTGAGGGATCAGTCCCAAATCTGTATCGCACAGCAGTTTGCGAATGTTGGAAGTTTCTGTTACTGTCATCTGAGATTCTTGTGTTATTTTTTCGCTTATTATTCCTAGCTTACCGCTAAAAGTACCTCGGTTGAAAATTGCAAGGTTTAAGATCGCCTCGCCGACCAACTCGAACAGCTTTGTGAGTTGGTTTTCGGTTTTCAGCGTTCAAACAAACCCGTTAAATCCTGCCCGCAGTATCATTAAATTTCCCGATCGGCTTATTTTATTTTTTCTAAATTCAATTATCCCTGCCATCCCTAGCAATCAATAGGTTTTTAACCGCCGTCAACCCAGATTTAACGAATTGCGCAGAATTCCCCATTTGTCAGCACGGTGGGGATGGATAGCGAGGCTGCTTTCGCGGCCTCACCTAATTTTTTGACAAAAAACCAGTTGGCAGGCCCCAGGTATGGCCCCCAGGAAAATTATGTTGTTTGCGGAAGCGGCACGCGAAGCGAGTGCTGGCACCTCCAGGGAAAAACAGAGTTTTTTTTGCGGAACTGGCTTTGAGTTTGTTGAAGGGAAAATAATCGTCTAAATGTTGGCTTCACCAGAAAATTATGTTTTTGCAGGACGGGCGCTCGCGTCCGGTGCTGGCATCGGCTCAAAAACTCAGTTTTACTAACTCAGACATCAAAAACTTAATTTAGCCGATCGCCCGTGCAAAATTTGCCTGCTGGCTCGATCTAACTGTTAATTTAACCTAACTACTCGGGTACTTCACAATACTTACGCATTGTCAACCCTCAGTAGTAACAAATTTATTTGAACTCGATAATTGGCTGCGCGAGCCGCTAGATATAACGCGGGTAAAATTCAGCATAACTGAAATCTTCCTCACACTTTCGGAAGATTTTTCACAAGTTCGATCGACCCTTAACGGCTCGACACCAATTGAATCCGACCCGCATCCATTTCATCCATTAATAACTCTAAAGCCTCATAATCTATATCCGAGATATAGCCCAATCGGGTGAGCTCGTAGTTGATCTCATTTTCGATGTCAGGGGTCAAACGCTTGATATAAAGGGCTTTTTCGACAAGTTTGCGAATACCGTGAGTTGCTTGCATAGTATATTGTAGAACTCCGCATATTTAAATTTTTGTCTAAATCAGATAATTTCGGTGCGATCGAGATCGTGAGCGATCGGTGATTTCAATTACATTCTTGAGGTTTGTCCGGCAGATAGGGTGTTATCAATCGCGATGGTTAAAACAACAAATTTGCCATCTCCTGGGGCAAACAAAAAATAGTATAATAGCTTACTTTTGCTTCGCAAAATTTGCATAAACTTTAATAAAAGAGGGGAACTTAATAAAGATTTAGTAAACTTACTCAAAATTACTCGATCTAGGTAGTCGGTCGTGGCAACACCAAGTTAGGCTCAGGGATATCAAGTAGGTTTAGGCTCAAAGCCGTCCAGCACAGTAGTTGAAATTACGCAAAAAAACAGAGGTTTGACCAATGCAGACACTTCTAGCCCAACAACAGATCGCAGTCCTCTCCCTAGACCACCTAAATGCAGCCACCGCAGGGCAGTTTCAACGCGAATTGGGCGCAGCGATTTGTGCCCCCGGCGTGGTAGGGGTAGCAGTGGATTTGGCGCAGGTAAGTTTTCTGGACAGTGCTGGCTTGATGGCGCTGGTTTCAGGCCTCAAACAAGCAAAAAGCCTGAACAGGAAATTCAGTCTTTGTTCTGTTGGCCCGGGCGTGAGAATGATTCTAGAACTCAGCCAACTGGACAGGGTTTTTGAGATATTTGAAGATGTCGAAAGCTTTGAAGCTGAAAACAACGCTGTCAAAAGATACTGGTAGTTGAGAGTTGACAGTTGACAGTTGACAGTTGACAGTTGGGAATGGGTAATGGGTAATGGGTAATGGGTAATTCTCCCCGTGTGCTCTCTCTTCCTTCTTCCTTCTTCCTTCTTCCTTCTTCCTTCAGTTGACAGCGAAGTTCAAAAGATCCCTAAAAACACGCCGCCATCAGTGGGGGCTAAAAACCCTTGAAATTTGGGAATTCAGTGGCAATTTCACGCCGCAGTTCCAGATGCTGCGCTTGGCGTCTCGGGCGATTTTGAGGTAATCTCTTAAGCAAAGTCGCAATCGCAAGCGAGTCGAGCCGTGGCAGTAGCAGTCGAAGAATTAATTACATCGGAAATCAAACAGCCTGCTCGTTATTTGGGCAACGAGTTGGGGGCTGTACGCAAACCTTGGGATACAGCCGAGGTGCGTTGGGTGCTTACTTACCCAGAAGTCTATGAAGTGGGTGCCTCCAATCTGGGGCATATCATCCTTTACAACATTTTGAATGCTTTACCGAGGCAGTTGTGCGATCGAGCTTATTTGCCCGCACCTGACTTGGCTGCAAAACTTCGATCGACTCAGACTCCCTTATTTGCCGTAGAATCGAGGCGATCGCTGGTAGAATTTGATATTCTGGGCTTTAGCCTCAGCTACGAACTGGGAGCAACAAATATTCTGGAAATGCTGGATTTAGCCGGCATTCCCCTAACTTGGCAAGCAAGAGCGAACAATTCCCAACTTCCCCTAATTTTTGCTGGCGGACAAACTGCAACTTCCAATCCCGAACCCTACGCTGACTTTTTTGACTTCATCGCTTTGGGTGATGGAGAAGAATTGTTGCCGGAAATTAGCTTGATTTTGGCAGAAGGGAAAGCTAACGGTTTGGGGAAAGAAGCGCTGTTGCTGGATTTGGCGCAAATTCCCGGCGTCTACGTTCCGCAATTCTACGACATGGCAGCAGACGGCTCAGTCCGTCCCAACCGCCCCCAAGTCCCGGAACGCATTCTGCGACGGGTGGCAACTCCCATTCCAGCATATTCGATCGGCCTGGTTCCTTACGTTCAAACAGTGCACGATCGCCTGACAGTGGAAATTCGCCGGGGATGCACCCGCGGCTGTCGTTTCTGCCAGCCCGGAATGCTAACTCGCCCCGCGCGAGATGTCGAACCTCAAAAAGTAATAGAAGCTATCGAAGGCGGCATGAAAGCTACGGGACAAAGCGAGTTTTCGCTGCTGTCCCTGAGTTGTTCCGATTATCTCGCCCTCCCCGCAGTCGGCATGGAAATCAAAAACCGCCTGCAAGATAAAAATATTTCTTTATCTTTGCCCAGCCAGCGGGTAGACAGATTTGACGACAACATTGCCGACATTCTCGGCGGTACCAGACAGGGCGGTTTAACTTTTGCCCCGGAAGCAGGCACGCAGCGGCTGCGGGACATCGTTAACAAAGGTTTGACCAACGAAGAATTGCTGCGAGGCGTTAAAACAGCGGTCGATCGAGGTTGGGATAAAATCAAGCTGTATTTTATGATCGGCTTGCCTGGAGAAACTGATGAGGATGTTTTGGGCATCGCCGAAACAGTCCGCTGGCTGCAAAAAGAATGCAGGCGCAACGGCAGGCGCAGGTTGAGCTTTAATTTGACAATCTCGAATTTTACCCCCAAACCTCACACTCCGTTTCAGTGGCATTCGGTTTCCAGTGCTGAATTTATCCGCAAGCAAAAACTCCTGAAGGCAGAATTTCGGTGGATTAAGGACCTCAAGGTGAATTTCACTGACGTGCGAATTTCGGCAATGGAGGATTTTGTCGGCAGGGGCGACAGGCGTTTGGGCCCGGTAGTCCGTCGCGCCTGGGAACTTGGGGCGGGTATGGATTCGTGGTGGGAAAGTTTGGATAAAGCCCATAAAGCCTGGACTGAGGCAATCGCATCTTCTGGCCTGAGTTGGAAATACCGCCAAGTTGAAAACGGCGAATGGAATCTGTTTGAGGAGAAGGAAGAAGGAAGAAGGAAGAAGGAAGAAGGAAGAGAGGAGAATGAGGATTTTGCCACGGCCCCCTCTCTCCCCCTCCCCCTTTCCCACT
>JAAUPF010000310.1 GCA_012034575.1 Richelia sp. CSU_2_1
TCCAACTCCAACTCCCACGGGAACTCCGACTCCGACTCCGACTCCTACAGGAACTCCAACTCCAACTCCCACGGGAACTCCGACTCCTACGGGAACTCCAACTCCTACGGGAACTCCGACTCCTACGGAAACTCCGACTCCTACGCCAACGGGAACTCCGACTCCGATTTCAGACGATTGCGTTTGCGAAGAGATTAGCTTGCCCGGTATCAATAGGATTCGGCCTGTGAATCTCACCACCAACTCGATCGACGGCACTAATGGCGATGACGTTCTTTTCGGCGACACTCTCAATGACGCGATCGACGGTTTGGGCGGCAACGATATTCTGTTTGGCTTCGGTGGCAGCGACAATATTTACGGCGGAACAGGCAGAGACTTTCTGTTTGGTGGCAATGGCAATGACTACCTCAGCGGCAACGCGGACAGCGATACCATTGCTGCGGGTAGGGGCGATGATGTGGCGATCGGCGGCAGAGGCGATGACTGGAGCTCGGGCGACAAAGGCAACGATACTCTGATTGGAAATCAGGGTAACGACTACTTGTTTGGGGGCAGTTTTGACTCAAACGGACGCGATTTGCTGTTGGGCGGCGCTGGCAATGACTTCTTGTATGGGGAAGATGCAGCAGATACTCTCGGCGGCGGAGATGGCGAGGATACGCTGTTTGGCGGCAAGGGCAATGATGTTCTGGCGGGCGGTATCGGTAACGACTTCCTCTGGGGCGATCGGGGCAGCGATACCGTTTGCGGTGGTGATGGTGACGATACTGTTTTAGGAGGCCGAGGCGAGCCGTCCCGCTTTAACGGCGAGTCCGATTATCTAGGCGGTGGTGCCGGCAACGATTTGATGTTTGGCAGCGGCGGTGATGACTGTCTGTGCGGCGGTGAGGGTAACGATTCTCTGTACGGCGGTAAAGGTGACGATACTTTGCTTGGAGGTACGGGCAACGATCTGCTGTTTGGAGGAATTGGGCGCGATCGATTTGTTTTAGCACCTGGTGCAAGCAGTGATGAAATTATTGATTTCACTAACGGTGATGATTTGTTGTTGTTAAGTGGCGGTTTGACTTTTGCTCAACTCAGCATCACTCAAAATGCGAATGCAACTTTCATTTCGATCGCTCAAAGCAATCAACTTTTAGCTGTTTTGAATGGAGTGCAAGCAAGTTCGATCGATTTGAATGATTTCACCATTTTCTAAGTAGTCGATCGCACCAACTTGCGAAGGGTTGAGTGAAGCGAAGTGTTGGGCGAGAGTGAAGTGTTGGGCGGAGTGAAATGTTGGGTTTCATTCTTCAACCCAACCTACCTCTATTAACCGCGAAGAGTTGGGTTTCATTCTTCAACCCAACCTACCTCTTTAACTGTTAGAAACCGGGTTTTTTGCGAAAATCTTGCGCTGAAAGCGACAGATTGGGTAAAAACCCGGTTTCTTTGGGTTGGTGGGCGCGATCGAACCCATTTGTATTGCTTGGCTGGGACTGGGGCGGGTTTACTGGATCTGCTGTTTTTACTGGGAATCTTGGCGATCGCGCCTTTAGTATATTTTCGATCGCAACGCTTGACAAAGCTCATCCGTACAGGTAATATTTAGGCTCGCATTTTAATTATAAAATTAGCTCGTAGTGCGAAGTTTAAGCCGCAATTTGGGAGCGGATTGAAGTCCGTACTGCAAACCTTTTTTAGGTTAATCGATCGAACGCGCTTGCAGTGCGATCGCCAGCGATCGCGGAAAAAATTGATTTAGGTCGCTGGTTGTAGGGTGGCAGGGTTTGGCATAGCAAAACTATTTTGCATGGGAAATTTAGGTGCATCTACATGGGGCAAATAATTATTAACGAGTTCCGAAGGAACGGTCAATTTCAGAGCAATGAGTACGTAGAATTGCTGCTGACTGAAGATTTAACAGCTTCGCAATTGCAAAGTTTTTTTGTCGGCGATTCTAGCGGCACACTAATACAAAAAAATTCTGCTTATCAGTTCAGGAACATGGCGAATATTGCTCCTGTATTCAAAGCAGGAACAATAATTGCGATCGGCGGTTCGAGTGCAATTCCAGCCAACGAGATTACTTACAATCCCGTACCGGGCGGAACTGATGCTGATTGGAACATTCAATTGCTGCTAAATAACGGTGCTGGCGGTACGTACCTAAATAATGTTTTATCTGCTTCCAACAACTTGGGAGGGGATTTTGCAGGATCGGATATTGTTTGGGTAGATACTAGCAGTACGGGAACGACTTCTGTTGATTCGATCGCTTGGCCGACAAATGTTTCAGGAGCATTTGGTGTGGCATCTAAAGTTAAAATTGCCGATCCGAATAACGGTGCTAATGTCGAATTTACGAGCGCGATCGGAGGTCTGAACCAAACTGCTAATTATTCTGTAAATAGTGGGGGTTCGATCGGTCTTCCTAACGGCGGAATTAACACTATTTATATCAACAGCCTCCGGAACCCGCAGGCAAACGGCGCTCCTATTCTGGATACTTCTGTCTCTCCCATACCATTATTCATGAACGAAGATTTGCCGAGTGCAAATAACAGGGGAATTAATATTTATGCTTATCTTTACGATGTGGTAAGCGATCCTAATGGATATCCTCACGGTATGGCAGTCACGGGAGTTGACAATACTAACGGCAATTGGCAATTTTCAACTAACGGCGGCAATAATTGGACAGATTTCGGTACTGTTTCTGAGACTTCAGCAACTGTACTCGGCCCGACTTTTCTTTATAATGGCTTAGTTGGCAATACTCCAAGTTCTCAAGGTTGGCTGGATTTAACAAACTTAAATGCTGCTTCTCCAGCCACTACAGCTTCAGAAATATTTAGCGGTAACGGGGCTAATTTAAACAGCAATGCTGCCGAGAGTATCTATGCTGGATACAGCAGCCACACGGCTTTAGGTACTCTTGTAAATCCGTCATTTCCCCTTCTAGATCGCAATGCCGGTTCTGTCAGTGTTGGATTTGAAATATCTTTTAACCTGCAAATTATTTCAGAATCGCGCACTAATCCGAATGAAGCGGGTTTTAGCATTGTTGTAGTTACGAGCGATCGCAAAGCAATTGAACTCGGTTTTCAGCAGCTATCTGCAACTACGGGAAATATCTTTGCCCGAGGAGACGGCATTACTCCCAATCCGGGCGGGCAAACTAATGGCTTATTTCTGCCAGCCGAAAACATTTCTTACAACATCAACCGTGTTATTAATTACACTCTCAGCATTCAAGGTGATAGCTACTCTCTTTTTGGCCAGGTTAACGACGGCAGCCCGATGTTTGACCCGAACCTCGAATTAAGAGGTCCGCTGCGAGATTATTCTGCGTTTGCAGGTTCGATCGATCCTTATGAAACTCCCAACTTTCTATTCCTCGGCGACAATGCTACTGAGGCGAAGGCTAACATCAACCTAACGCAAGTTTTCTGGCAAAATCGATCGAATCCGAGAGTCCGCTTCCTGCCCAACCCAGACTACTACAGTACCCCCGGCAGCGAACCGACAATTACTTTTCGGGCATGGGATGGAAGTAACGGAGTCGTTAGCGGTACAGCGGGCGTCAATGCTTCTGTTACCGGGGGAACAACACCGTTTAGCACTACTGCAATAACATCACCACTAACAGTTATTCCTGTTAACGATGCGCCTTCATTTGTCAAAGGGATCGATCGCACTGTCGGCCGCAATTCCGGCGCGCAAACTTTCCCCGGATGGGCAACGGCAATTTCTTCAGAACCAGCTAATGAATCAATACAAACTGTCAGTTTTCAAGTAGTAGGAAATGACAATGCTGCTTTGTTTAGCGTGCCGCCCGCGATCGACCCTTCAGGACAACTAACTTTTACGCCTGCAGCAGGTGCGATCGGCATAGCAAATATCACCTTAAACCTCACAGATAACGGCGGTACGCTTAACGGCGGCGTCGATACTTCGGCAAACCAAACATTTGTAATTAACGTTATTAATAATAGTCCGATCGCCCTAATTGACGATTACGTTACTCCTCAAGGTAAAGCGCTAAACGTATCCGTTGTGGCCGGAGTTTTAGCCAACGACAGCGATTTAGACAATGATTTGTTAACGCCCAATTTAGTGACAAATCCCAACAACGGTACTCTGATTTTTAATAACGATGGTTCTTTTAGCTATACTCCAAATCCCGGTTTTGTCGGTCTAGATAGCTTCATCTACAGCGTTAATGACGGTGCTGTTACTGTATCAGCAACAGCGAATATCGGCGTCACAAACAATCCGCCGATCGCCCTAATTGACGATTACGTTACTCCTCAAGGTAAAGCGCTAAACGTATCCGTTGCGACCGGAGTTTTAGCCAACGACAGCGACTTAGACAATGATTTGTTAACGCCCAATTTAGTGACAAATCCCAACAACGGTACTCTGATTTTTAATAACGATGGTTCTTTTATTTATACTCCCAATCCCGGTTTTGTCGGTCTAGATAGCTTCATCTACAGCGTTAATGACGGTGCTGTTACTGTATCAGCAATAGCGAATATCGGCGTCACAAACAATCCGCCGCTCGCCCTCATTGACGATTACAATACCCTTGAAGGTCAAACCCTTAACGTACCAGTTGCTACCGGAGTTTTAGCCAACGACAGCGATATAGATGGCGATTTGTTAACTGCAAATATAGTAACAAATTCCACCAACGGCACTCTCAATTTTAATAGCGACGGCTCATTTATTTACACTCCCAATCCCGGTTTTAGCGGACTCGATCGCTTCACCTACAGCACCAGCGACGGCGCGGTAATCACGCAATCAACGGCAAATATCAACGTCATCAAGGCGGGTACTTTTAACTTTAATGCCACCAATTACAGAGTTGATGAAAACAGTGGTTTTGCCACAATTACCGTTACTCGCGCCGATGCCGATCGAGAGTCTGCTGTCAGTTATAGCACCAGTGAGGGCAGTGCGATCGATCCCGGTGACTACGATCTAACATCAGGAACATTAAATTTTGGAGTTGGCGAAACTTCTCAAAATTTCACTGTACAAATTATTGATGATTCGGAAATAGAAGGCGATGAAAATTTTAATTTAAACCTGAACAATCCTACTAACGGATTCAATTTAGGGGCGGTTTCTAGTGCTGTTTTGACAATTGTTGATACCACTCCGACGCCAACTCCAGAACCGACACCAACGCCAAATCCAACACCTTCAGAAACTCCGACGCCAACGCCTTCGGGAAGTCCGAGTCCGACACCTTGGGGAAGTCCAAGCCCGACACCTTCAGGAAGTCCGAGTCCGACGCCTTCGGGAAGTCCAAATCCAACGCCTTC
>JAAUPF010000311.1 GCA_012034575.1 Richelia sp. CSU_2_1
CAATGCCAACGGCTACTGTAGCAGTTTGCACGCGCGATCGACCGGAGGATTTGCGGCGCTGTCTCGACGCCTTGATGTTGATGCCCGATGACGGTCAGGAATACCTGGTAATTGACAACTGTCCGGCTACCGAAGCCAGCAAAGAATTGGTCAGCAATTACCCGAAAGTCCGCTACGTGCGGGAAGATGAGGTAGCCGGTGAGAGCGCCGCCCGCAACCGAGCTTTGCGCGAAGCCAAACACGAATTAGTAGCTTTTACAGATGACGATGCAGTACCCGATCGAAATTGGTTGCGATCGCTCTTGCACAACTTCAGCGATCCGCGAGTTATGTGCGTTACAGGGCTGCTGATGCCCCTGGAATTAGAAACAGAAGCGCAAGAATTGTTTGAACGCTACAGCCCCTACGGACAGGGATTCCACCGCAAAGTTTTTGACGGGGCGCACTGCAATCCGCTAGTTATAGCTGAGGTGGGGGTTTCCGGGAGTATGGCTTTGCGGAAAAGTGCGATCGACTCTATCGGTTTTTTTGACGAAGCTTTAGGCGTGGGCACTCCCGCTAAATGCGGTTCGGACTGCGAAATGTTTTCCCGCCTGTTGCGCGCGGGCTACCGCCTTGTTTACGAGCCGAGGGCCGTAAGTTGGCACCGCCACCGACGCACTAAGGAAGAACTGCGCAACTTGCTCAAAGCCTACGGCCTTGGAGTCTATGCTTTCTGGACGCGCCTGTTTGTTGTCAACCGAGAATATAGCGTGATTCAGTTGGCTTGGTGGTGGCTGCGGTACAAACAAATTCCTGACTTAATTGCTTCCTTGCGAAATCAACCAAACTCTATGCCTAGCGATTTACTTTTGGCTCAATTGCAGGGCTGCATTAGCGGCCCGATGGCTTATTTTGCTTCCAGGAAACAGGAAGAAGCAAGAAAGCAAAAGGCAGCAAGCAAAAAGCAGAAGGCAGAAGAGATCGCGATCGAGGAAACAAGCTTAGCAATGAACGGAGAAAGCTTAGTAATGGAGGAATAATGTTGTAATTTCCAACGCGCAATCCTTCCACTTCGCTGCGATCGATTCGCAATTACCAATTACCCATTACCTAATAATAAGATGAACGGAGAAAATATTCAGGTCAGCATCATCATTCCTACCCACGATCGAAGTGCTTCGCTGCGACGGGCTGTAGATGCTTTACGATCGCAAACTTATCCGATCGAGCTGATGGAAGTTACGGTAGTTGCAGATAACTGCATTGACGATACTTTAACTTTACTCGAAGCTTACGAAGCTCCGTTTAAACTGCACGTTATTGAAGTAAATTGCCGCAGCGCTGCGATCGCTCGCAACACTGGAGCAGCGGCTGCCACCGGAGAATTGCTGTTATTTTTAGATGATGATATCGAAGCAACGCCGCCGCTAGTAGAAAGCCACGTTCGCGCTCACCGAGAACGTTCGGACCTCGCTGTTATGGGCCCTTACCCGCCTAAGTTGCAGGGGGGAACGAGATATTTTGATGTCGAAGTGCGCTCTTGGTGGGAAGACAAATTTTACCAAATGAGCTTGCCGACGCATCGATTTATTTACACGGATTTGCTCAGTGGCAATCTTTCCCTCAATGCAGAATTGTTCGCCCGTCTGGGCGGCTTTGATGAAGCTTTCGGAAACTGCGGCGGGGAAGATTACGAATTCGGAGTGCGCTTGCTCAAAGCAGGCGTATCTTTTGCGATCGCACCGGAGGCACTCGGCTATCATTACGAACACGAAACTAACAATCTCGATCGCTCTTTTCGCAGGTTTCGCCAGGAAGGGCGATCGGATGTTTTAATCGGCAAGCGACACCCGGAACTCAGACCGATTTTACAGGTGAAAAATTACGAAGTTCCTTACTCTCTGGCAGATAAAATTTTGACGGCGATCGCGTTTGTCTGGCCGGGGCTGGTGGATTTGGTGGCTGTGGGATTGCGAAAATCTCTGGATGTTCTAGAAAGTTTGGGAATGCGGACAACTTGGCGGTGGGTGCGATCTAAATTGCGCGGTTATTGGTATTTTCGGGGGGTGATGGATGAGTTGAAAACTCGATCGGGATTTGCTAATTTTATGCAAAGTGGGGCGGTGAGGGAAGATTTGAGCGATCGCGAAATTGAAATCGATTTGATGCAAGGTTGGGAAGCCGCAGAAACAGCGATCGACGCAGCACGTCCCGACGGCGTTTACCTCCGCTACGGCGATCTGTCGGTGGGTCACATCACTCCCAGTATAGGTTACGAACCCCTGCGGGGAGTTCACCTTCGCCCGCTGCTGGCAACTTCCGTTTCATCTAAATTGCGCGCCGCGATCGCTATTAACGGTATGCCTAAAATTGCGATCGAGCAGGAAACTAAGCCTTTGATTGCTGTGGAAAATTATGAATTAGCAGTTAAAATAATTGCTGGTCAAAACAGAGAAAAGTTTTAGATTTTAGATTCAAGAATTGAAGAACTGAAAGATCGATGGGCAACTTAAATCTAAAATCTAAAATCCCTAGATTCATTACACAACTTTTTTCGGGAGCAAAGTATGGCAGTCAAACTGATCGAAATCGAATTTACAGAGGAGATAAATGGGATTCGGGGACTGGAAAGATACGACAAAATTCTGATTTTGTTACGCTACCGAGGAGTCCCCGTGCAATGGGTAGAAATTTTCAATAGTCCTTGGCAAGCAACAATGCCAGCAGAACGATTGCGAACGGCAATTTTCGACTCCGCCGGCGAAGCACTAACAAAAGTAATTCTGACAGAACAGTTGGGACTCAAAACAGAGCAAAACCACCCGCTGCCGCCGATTAGCGTTGTCATCTGCACGCGCGATCGTACCGATTTGCTCAAAGAAGCCTTGAAATCAATTCTCGCCCTCGACTATCCCCAGCGCGAAATTATCGTTGTAGACAACGCTCCTTCCAACAACAGCACCGCTGAATTGGTCGCGCGATTACCTGTACGCTACGTCAAGGAAGAACGGCCTGGATTGGACTGGGCGCGCAATCGCGGTATTGCGGAGGCCGGTCACGACATTATTGCTTTTACAGACGACGACGTGCGGCCCGATGCAGGCTGGCTGCGAGGCATTGCTGCGGGCTTTGCCGATCCGGAAATTATGGCAGTTAGCGGTTTGGTGGCACCGGCGGAGTTGGAAACCGAGGCTCAAATTCTGTTTGAATTCGGCTACGGGGGAATGCTGCAATACCTCCACAGTTTTTAAAGTTGACGGCAATCTGCTCTCGACGCAACAGTTGCTGTGGGCGAGCAAATACGGTGTCGGAGCAAATATGGCTTTCCGGCGAGAGATATTTGAGGCGGTAGGAACTTTCGATCCGGCTTTGGATGTGGGGACGGCGACTCGCGGCGGTGGGGATATTGAAATGTTTCACCGGATTTTAGCCAAGGGATATTCGACTTTTTACGAGCCGAGAGCGTTTGTGTGGCACGTACACCGACGCAGCAGCGATGCTTTGAGCAAGCAGTTGCGGGATAACGGGCTCGGTTTTGGATCGTATTTGCTGACGTGCGATCGCAATCGTACCGTAGACCGCCGCGAACTCATACATTTTGCGGTGGTTCACTGGCTCAACGAATGGCTGCTAAAGCGTTTGAGGTATCCCGGCTGGTTTCCCCGCAAGTTGATTGTCAGCGAGCTGCTAGGGGCTTTACAAAGTCCTTTTTGCTTACAGGAAAGCTCAGTTGCAAGCGCGGCGGTTGACTGCTATCCCCGAACCAGAAACGGAAATGCAGGAGGTTGAACAACAGGTAATCGCTGGGGGCGTGCAGTGAGAAATACCCAAAAACTAATTTACAATCGCAAAATCGCTCATTTCTGCGATTTGCTGCGACAGTTGGTCGATCGAGATATGAAATTACTTTACAAGCGATCGGCCTTGGGGATTGCTTGGACTTTGATCAATCCGCTGTTGCAGTTGGCAGTGTTTTCGTTTGTCTTTCGATCGGTAATTCCGGTGAATATTCCGCAATATTCTTCCTTTGCTTTCAGCGGTTTATTAATCTGGAGTTGGTCTCAAACGGCCTTATTTCAGGCAACAAGTTTAATTACTAGCAACCTCACTCTCATCCGGCAGCCGAATTTTCCGACGGCTATTTTGCCTGTAGTTACTACAACCACAGGTTTAATTCATTTTTTGCTGGCATTGCCAGTGCTAATTATTTTTCTGGCAGTGGATGGAGTGCAACCGAGTCCCGTATTATTGCTGCTGCCGCTGCTAATAATAATTCAGTTTGTTTTGACGGTAAGTTTGGCTTACCCCCTCGCGGCTTTGAATGTCACTTTTCGCGACACTCAACATACTTTGGGCGTGTTGTTGCAGATGCTATTTTACTTAACTCCGATTTTCTACGACCTCAACAGCGTTCCCAAAGAATATCACGCTTTATATTATTTAAATCCGATGGTTCCGCTGATTGAATCTTACCGCGCCGTACTGCTCAAAGGTATGCAGCCTGATTGGCAGATGCTGTTAATTGTCAGCGCGGCTGTAGCAGCTCTTTTGCGATCGGACTGGGAATTTTTCGGCGGCAAAGCGATCGTTTTGTGGAGGAATTGTAAGTGGCTCAATCAATTATTGTCAAGGGTTTGGGAAAGCGTTTTAACCGCTATAGTGCCGATCGACCTCTGACGATTATGGAGGCTGCTTTATGGGGTTGGTGGCGCATGAAACCGCAGGCGCGTTTCTGGGCGCTGCGCGATGTCAGCTTTACTGTTGCCCCTGGAGAAATGTTAGGAATTCTCGGCAAGAATGGTGCGGGAAAATCGACTTTGCTGCAACTTGTCGGCGGCATCGGCCGCGCTGAGGAAGGTACGATTAAAGTTAACGGTAGAATTGGCGGTTTGTTGGATTTGGGTGCGGGTTTTCACTCAGATTTAACGGGCAGAGAAAATGTGTTTGTGGGTGCAGTCGTAGCCGGTTTGACTCGCCGGGAAGCAGCGCGCAGATTCTCTGATATTGTTGAATTTGCCGAATTAGAACAGTTTATTGACAGCCCCCTGCGCACCTATAGTACGGGGATGAAAATGCGGCTGGCTTTTTCAGTAGCAGTTCATACCGATCCGGAGGTGCTGTTAGTTGATGAATATTTGTCGGTGGGTGATGTGGCTTTTCAAACCAAATGTTTGAAAAAGATAGAGGAGTTTAAAACTCAAGGATGCGCGATTGTTTTAATTTCTCATAGTGCCGCTCAAATTCAAAAAAACTGCGATCGGGCTTTGTGGCTGCGTGAAGGTAAAGTGGTAGCCTATGGGGAAACTGA
>JAAUPF010000069.1 GCA_012034575.1 Richelia sp. CSU_2_1
GAAAGGGGGGGAAGGGGAGAGAAAATTGACGGTGGACGTTCGCGAGTTGCGAGGCTCACACTAATGACTAATGACTGATGACTGATGATAATTGTTTAACTTAATTGCCGTAAGTCCCCCACTGAATTCGGTACTCCGAATCAGTGGCGGGATATAAGGCGGGCTACGACGATTGTATCTCCGACCAATGCCGTAAGGCGAGAGAGGAGATATATGAGGAGTAGCCAAATATAGCCTTTCTCAGGTAGATGAGGTACAGAAAAATGCTTAAAAACTCTGAAATTTAAAGGATCGCGTGCACCTCATATTGGTGAGAAACGCTATATTTCCGGGATAATGTTACTAGAGCGTGTATATAATAGTAACAGGTCGATAGTTGGAGTAGTTGAGATGAGAAAACAATCGGTATTGATTTAGGAATAAAAAATTTTGCCATTACTTACGATGGTGAGAAAGTTTCCAAATATCCCAACCCAAGACATCTATCCAAATATCAAAAGAAACTAGCCGTAAAACAACGTATTGCTGCACGGAAAAAGAAGGGCAGTAACCGTCGTAGGAAGGCTAACAAGATTGTCGCTAGGGTATACGAACAGGTTAGCAATGTCCGTCAAGACTACCTACACAAATTATCTAGAAAGATAGTTGACAAAAACCAAGTCGTGGTAGTTGAAAACCTAAACATCAAGGGCATGGTTCGCAACCATAAACTAGCAAAAGCAATATCTGATACTGGATGGGGAACTTTCGTGAACTTTCTCGACTACAAATTAGAACGTAGTGGTGGGAAGTTGGTAGAAATAAATAGATGGTTCCCCAGTTCTAAACTCTGTTCTAATTGTCATTACCAACTATCTGAGTTACCGCTAGACGTAAGAACTTGGACTTGCCCAAGTTGCGGTACTCATCACGACAGAGATGGTAATGCTGCGATGAATATTAGAGCAGAAGGTATCAGAATGCTGTCCTCCTCTGGGACGGGGGAGGCTAACGCCAATGGAGAGGATGTAAGACCAATTCGAGGACGCAAACCCAAGATGTGGCAATCTTCCGTGAAGTTGGAAGCCCACACTGTACCGTCAGGTCAGTGTGGGTAGTTCACTTAAGTTTTGTTAGCTCAATTTTAAATCTGCCAAAATGGCAACATCACTCTACAATCCCGAGCTAGATTATTGATAAATCAGCCTCAGATTTTACTCCATCAACCAGGAGAATGCTATGAATCATCCTTTCGATCTAAAGATTGCCGATCTAGAAGCAATGGATTTAGATTTTGTAGAGCCGATCGCGGATGAACAGAGCGATCGCATCGCAGGTGGAATAGATGCTACCACTCTAGCTTTAGGTGAAGAAGGTGGTGGTATAGATGTTACCACTCTAGCTCTAGGTGAAGAAGGTGGTGGGTTTGTCAGACCTATTCCCATCGATCCTCCTCATTTTACTACTAAAATGCTCCATGAAGAGGGTGGAGGTTTCTACACGAAAGCTTGGTTTGAAGGTGGCGGAGGTCCGATTTATTGGTAATCTCATCGGTGGTAGCACTTTGAGAGATTCTGCTGGCATTCTCAACTCTTTCGATCGCACCGCTAATGGTAATTTCACAGTTTCAATTTGATTTGATATCCTGTTTCGACCGACCAGTCAAAAGTTACAACACTTTCCCACAAGTGCTGTAACTTTTTATGTTTTTTCAAACCCCCCGCATTTATCTAGCTTGACCTACTATTTCCTGCCGTAAGGTGCGCACTGCTAACCCATTGTAGAGTGTTACATAAATCTTCTTTTTAGTGTCCTTGCATCAGTCTCGATCGCACTTTCAATCCTCAAGTTTCCCATGAATATTTTAATTTTGGGTGATGCTTCCGATGCTCATGCTGCTCGTATCCAAAATGCTCTTACCCAAGTAGGTGCAGCAGCATATTATTTAAACACATATCTGTTTCCCAAACAATTACGCCTGTCTTGGCGGCCGGACACATTGGCAGGATGCTTGATGCTACCTGAAGGTTTGCAGCTAAATTTCCCAGACATTCACAGTGTATTTTGGCGCAATTTCTCCGGTGTATCCGTGCCAACTTTACCAGATGCCAATCAGCAGCAAGTTGCATTTTACGATTCAATGAGCGCAGTGCGATCGCTCGTGCAAGCTTGTCCTTGTCGGTGGATTAATTCATGGCAAGCTTACCAGTTTCATAAAGAGAAACCCTTACAACTGAGTAAAGCCAAGCAAATAGGAGTTGCGATTCCGGCAACTTTAATTAGCAACGATCCAGAACAAGTTAGAGAATTTGTATTGACTTGCGAAAAAACAATATTTAAACCCGTTTATGGTGGCGCTCATGCCAAGCTGGTGACAGAGGAGCATTTAGAGTGCGATCGGCTGAAAATGGCTTTAAGTATTTCCCCTGTCACAATCCAAGAGTATATTCCCGGCACAAACATTCGCAGTTATGTAATTGGTGACTCAGTTTATTCTGCCGAAATTCGCAGTCAGGCTCTAGACTTTCGGGAAGATGCGAATGCCGAATTGATTGCGATAAATTTGCCAGAGTCGGTTCGCCAACAATGTTTGGCAATATCCAAAGCATTTATGCTAGAATGGACTGCGATCGATTGGCGCGTTAAGCCAAATGGTGAGTACGTATTTTTAGAAGCGAATCCCAGTCCGATGTTTATACATTTTGAGAATCAGACTGGTTTTCCTATTACACAAGAATTAGTTAAAATTTTGACAAGCAAACAGTAATCTTGTTCAATCTGGCTGGTAAAGTCTAAAACTGTTTGAGGCTTCACTGCGCAACCTTGCTCCATCTAGGGCCGCCTGCCCTTACTTCGCCAATTCTCAGAAGGATAATTATTGATTCTCCAAGTAGATTTCTTAACTCACTTGGCAGACCATCCAAACTAGCTGTGAGCTTCAGTTTCTCGAGCCATCGCTGAACTCGCGATTCAAATTCAACAGCAGGTTTTCCTTTCCATTGTTCGTCGGCAGGTGGTAGCAAAAAATCTGGAAGTTTTGCTTCACCAACTACATAAATTGACTCACCATTATTCTTTTCTAAAGAGTCGCGAAGCAGAATCACGCGATCGCCAGCTACGACAATTCCAACTGAACAACCAATAGATGCCATAGTGTTTTTAAGCTGCTCAATAGCTTTTTGAGTGTCGGTACTGCTATCTTTGAGTTTGGTCTCAACGACGAGCAAATATTCTCCATCTTGGCTGGTCACAATAATATCTGGGTCGGATTTTATTATCATGGCATTACATACCCATATTCGCTAGTAAATATTAGTGTTCCTATCAACTGTTGAAAAACATTAAAAACAGCAAAAACGCTTGTTAAGGGGCTGCGATCGACAGTCATAACGACTGCCCCATGCAAAGCCTAATAAAATTATAAGTCTCGGGAATTCAAACGTCAAGACGCGGACGATCGATCGAACAGTCATCGAAGTCACGATTGTTACGATTTAACGAGAAGCAAAAAACACAAAATTATGGATTCGATCGACATCATTCATATTTCAGATATTGAATTGGTATCAATGAACCATCTCGTTGAAGAAAGCTTGTCCCAAGGATTTCGGTTTGTTGAACGACTGCTTCGAGAGTACCGCAGCGGTTTCAATTGTTTCGATAAGCCTGGTGAAATTCTGCTGGCGGCATCAGATCGAGGTAGGTCGATCGCAATTGGCGGGTTGAATCGAGATCCGTATTTCAACGATCCTAAAATTGGACGATTGCGGCATTTATATGTTGAATTAGCTTGGCGGAGACAGGGAATAGGACGTTTGCTGGTCGATCGACTGATTCGCGAAGCCGCACAGCATTACCAACTATTGACCTTGCGTACCGACACGCCAGCAGCCGATAAGTTTTATCGGAAATTAGGATTTAAAACTCACCCCAACTGGGAGCATACAACTCATCACCTACCATTAGGTGAGTTAAAGTATTCTCCCCCGAGCTTAAACTGAGGTATTTGTATTTTAAACCCGACAGTTGATGAAATTTAGCGCGATCGATTTCTCGCCAACGCTTGCCCGCAATTTGCAGTTGGATCGGTAAACCCTCCCGATGTCTGAGGGCAATCACCACAGCAGGATGAGCGATCGAACTCAGCAAACCACTCAAAATCCTGTTGTAGTGCGAGTTCTCAGATTTGTTGACAACTCGAAGTCATTACGAGTATGATTAACTAACAAGCGAAAGAGCAGCAAGCAATGAGGTTGACCAACAGTATATAGTTTGCTAACAAATACTGACATTTACTCACAGACGCTCTAAGATGAGCAAATGGCATACATACCGCTCAGAAAAGCAGTCGAATTTCTGGGTTTGCACGCCAACACCCTAAGAAAGTACGCAGATGAAGGCAAAATCAAAAGCATCAAAAACGAAGCAGGGCAAAGACTCTATGATGTTGAGTCCTACCAGCGCAGTGCAATTGGAACTGCCATTATTTGCTACTGTCGCGTCAGTTCAACTCTTCAGCGAGACGACCTTGCCCGACAAGTTGAATTCATGCAGCAACAGTACCCAGACGCCGAAATCATCCAAGACATCGGCTCAGGGATTAACTTCAAAAGGAAAGGATTGCAAGCCCTATTGGTCAGACTTATGCGCGGCGAACAGCTCACGATTGCTGTTGCCTGTCGCGACAGATTGTGCAGGTTCGGATTTGAACTATTCGAGTTCATGGCACAACAAAACGGTGGAAAAATCGTGGTTCTCTCAAACCCTGTTCACTGCCCAGAAACCGAACTCACAGCCGATCTTCTCGCCATCCTTCACGTCTTCAGTTGTCGAATGCACGGCCTCAGGAGCTACAGCAAGAAAATCAAGGAAGATCCGGCTATTCCTAAATCCTGAACAAAAAGCGCTAATCAAGCAGTGGTTTGGCGTCAGTCGTTTTGTTTACAACACGACTATCAAATACCTGCAAGAACCAGGCACGAAAGCAAGTTGGCTGACAATTAAAACAGGAATACTCAACAGTTTACCAGAATGGGCGAAAACTGTACCTTTCCAAATCAAATCAATTGCCATCAAGGATGCTTGTCAGGCAGTTAAAAAAGCCTCATCAGATTTCAAGGGAGATGGGCAAGTTCGTCATTGTAAATTCCGCAGTCGCAAAGATACAAAACAATCCGTTTTCATCCCCAAAACTGCTGTCAAAGACTGCGGTATTTACCACACAATATTGGGTCAGTCAAAGCTGAAAGAGGCATTACCCAAGGTTTTTAGTGACGGTAGGCTGACGCTTGCCTGTGGCGAGTATTACCTCATTGTTTCTGAAAAAGTGCAACAAGCGCATACCGATAACCAAGGTCGGCTAGTTGCCTTAGATCCCGGTGTTCGCACGTTCATGACTTTTTTCTCGGAAGATTCTTACGGTTGGCTGGGAGTTGATTCTAATTTGTTTATTCAGAAATTGTGTTTCCGGTTAGACAAATTAGTGTCAAAGATTTCTCGTGCTCCTGGTCGGCAGAAAAGAAGATTCCTCAAGGCAGCTAGTAGGCTGCGCTGCAAAATCAAGAATTTGGTCAAAGAGTTGCATCACAAAATCGCTAAGTTCTTAGTTGATAATTTTGATGTAATTCTGTTGCCCACATTCGAGACTTCCCAAATGGTTTCTAAGTCCCGCCGTAAATTAAAGAACAAAACGGTGAGACAAATGTTGACCTTGAGCCATTACGACTTTAAGACTTTCTTGAAGTGGAAAGCTTGGGAAAGCTCGAAGCTGGTAATTGATTGCAACGAAGCTTACACATCAAAAACTGTGTCGTGGACGGGCGAAATTGTTCAAAATTTAGGTGGCGCTAAGACTATTAAGTCTCAAGCCACTGGATTAAAAATGGATCGGGATCTAAATGGTGCTCGCGGGATTTTCCTTCGGGCATTGGTTGATACACCTTTGTTAAGAGATTCTCTTGACTTATCTGTTTGTTAGCAAGCGTTAGCAAAAATGTATCGGATAGAAGAGATACCCCTCAACCAGATTCGCCGCCCCCTGCCGCGAGTCAACGACCCAGCGAAAGTAGCCGCCCTCATGGAATCCATCCGCGAGGTAGGTTTGAACGAACCCATCGATGTGCTAGAAGTAGATGGTCAATATTACGGATTTTCCGGCTGCCATCGGTACGAAGCTTGCCAGCGCCTCGGTTTAGAAACCATTCGCTGCAAAATCCGCCGAGCTCCCCGTGCCGTGTTGCAGATGCACCTAGCCTGAACTCGCAGCTAGCATTCGGCAAAAACACAGCAAAATTCTGAATGCTCTATCGGCCCGAGTTCCGCAAGATTTTCGATCGACCTTCACCGCTAACAACTTACAAACAAGCTAGAAACATATGAGTTCCAACAACTACAAACAAAAACTGTATCCCACCCGCATCGCGATGCCAGCCGACACTCGCGCCGAAATCACAGGCCTGCTGAACGCCACGCTAGCAACGACTTTGGACTTAAAAACCCAAGTCAAACAAGCTCACTGGAACGTCAAAGGCATGGACTTTTTCCAGTTGCACGAACTGTTTGATGCGATGGCAACAGAACTCGAAGACTACATCGATTTGGTTGCCGAACGGGTAACGGCTTTGGGCGGTTTTGCTGTAGGAACGGCCCGCGTGGCTGCTGCCGATTCGATCCTGCCAGAATTTCCCTTCGATATTGTAGATGGCAAAGAATACGTTACTGCTTTGGCCGATCGCTACGCACCCTACGCCCAACACCTGCGAGTCGCTATCGACAAAGCCGCCGAACTCGGAGACGCCGACACCGCCGACTTGTACACCGAAATCTCGCGGGCAATTGACAAACGTCTGTGGTTCCTCGAAGCCCACCTGCAAGGTGCGGCGACAACTGCTGCCACTGCTGCACCGGAAAAAGTAGCTGCGAGATAAGAGTTGACAGTTGGTAGTTGACAGTGGACAGTTGACAGTTATTTGGGAGTTGTGAGTTGTGAGTTGTGAATTGTCTTTAACTCAAAACTCAAAATTTAAAACTCCCTTAAAATGACTCATAACTCATAACTAATGACTGACAACCTTTAATATTTGGTAAAACTATCGTGGAGCGGGTTTGATGCCCGCTTTTGCGATCGATAGGATAGCTTGTTTAAGATCGTGTAGAATTCAATGATCGATCGGGAGCATTTTTTTATGGCAGCCAACAGTTCAAATTACGCTCGCCAATTGCAACACTTGATGCAGCAAGCAGGGATTGAGAGCGATCGAGAACTCAGTCAAAAAGCAGGGGTTTCCGAACTGCAATTGAGCCGCCTGCGCAACGGTTTAGCATTGCAGACTCCAGTCGATATCCTGCTCAAAATCAGTCAAGCCCTGCAAATTTCCTTAACCGAATTGCTGGCAACTTTTGCTCCAGGTTCCGTAGAATTAGAACAGCCAGCAGCGACAGCTATTCAACAAGAATACCAGCGATTGCAAGCGACACTCGACAGTCAGCGAGAATCTTTAATGCAAGAATTCCAACTTTCCAGCTTGCAAATTTTAGAATCCTGGATGTTGCAGTGGCCGACAGCAGCCAGCAAAGCCCAGGAAAATCAAACTTTACCAGCAGTTAAATTGCTGCCGTTATTGCGACCGGTAGAACAATTATTGCAGCAATGGGGAGTAGAGGCGATCGCGCCTGTCGGGGTCGAAATTCCCTACGATCCGCAACAGCACCAACTCCTCGAAGGCACAGCCCAGCCGGGAGAAACCGTCAAAGTTCGCTACACGGGATACAGACAAGGCGACAAACTTCTCTATCGCGCTAAAGTTAGCCCGAGTTGAGCTATTGTTATTGGTTAATTCGCGAGAGTCTAAAAACCGTTCTTTCACCCATCAATGCTGCCGCCGATCGCCCGCGAGGCCGAGTCCGCTAAACGTAGTGTCTGAGAAATCCCTCTCTCCTATTTGGATCGGAGTCCAACGGGCAGCTATATTAGTGTAGTCTGGCTAGCAATTCCGATATTCCCACTGTAAAATATGAGTCCTGTAGTTAAAATTATTCAGCCCTCTGGCATTTTAGACGGCACCAAGGCAGGTGAATTCCGCCAAGAGATTAACCTTCTAGTTGAAGAGGGAGCCGATGTGGTATTGATCGACTTCCAAGATGTGACATTTATGGATAGTTCTGGTTTGGGTGCTTTAGTCTTGGCACTGAAAACAGTCCGCGCCGCCGGAAGTCAATTAGTTGTCTGTTCGATTAACGAGCAAATTCGGATCTTGTTTGAACTCACCAGCATGGATCGAGTTTTCGAGATCTTTCCCAGCCGCAGTGCTTTTGATAGCAAGATTCCCTTAAATAACTAATTTTTTGGCTGCTGCCTTCTTGCTATTTGGTAGCAGATGTGCTAAGGGAGGTCATCAGAAGGCAGAAGGCTGAACTTTAGCTGGGAATAAATCCACAGGATTGAAATATTGAAAAACTTTTTGGTTTCCATATATAAATCCTGGGGCGGGCGATCGCAACAATTCGATCGCTCAGCCCAAATTTACTTTTAATAAAGACCAATCATCATCAAATACAGCTTTAGCATTTAACTTTTGAACGTAGCTCAAAACTCGCTCTAACTGGTCGGAAGTGCCGCCGTTGTAAGCTACTAACAAGTCGATGAAAGCATCCAGCCCCCAAATATTGCCGTCAGGTTGGTGAATCTCGTAAACCCCATCGCTAAAAATGTAGAGGGTACTCAAATCCTCGACACGGCAGCGATTATCGATATAGGGAGCATCTGGAAACATCCCCACGGGCATTCCGGGGGTTTTCAGGCGCTGGACTTTAGCGTTGCTAGCTGCCGACTGAGAAATCAGCACGGCTGGCGGGTGGCCGGCGCTAGCGTAAACTAGCTCGCGGTTCGTGCGGTTGTAAACGCCGTACCAGATGGTGAAATATTTGTCATTTTGGTAGCTCATCTGGAAAGTGGTGTTGAGAGCGCGCAAAACGTCGCTAGGTTGGTAGTAGTCGATGTTGGGGATAGCGCGCGATCGCAACAAATTCAACACTGCCACCGAAGGCAGCGCCGCCCGCAAACCGTGTCCTGCCACGTCTAGCAAGTAAATCGCCAAATAATCCGAGTCCAACCAGTTGTAGTCAAAACAATCTCCCCCCAACTGTCGGGAGGGAATGAATTTAGCCTCGACACCGACCGGTTCGGTTAAAGGATCGGGCAGCAGCGACTGCACGTATTCCGCCGCCTCCGCCAACTCCGCCTCCAGACTTTGCTTGGCAATTTTCAAATCTCGGCTGAGTTGGTGCAATCGCAGTCCCGCACGCACCCTTGCTTGCAATTCATTAAGTTCGATCGGTTTGGAGATAAAATCGTCCGCCCCCGCGTCGAGCCCTTTAACTCGATCGGCGATCGACCCCAAAGAAGTCAGCAAAAAGAATTGTGTCGTTGACAGATCCGGATCTGCCTTGACTCGGCGGCACACGTCAATGCCCGTCAGGCGCGGCATGATCCAATCGCAAACAATCAAAGCCGGACGCAACTTTTGCGCCAGCGCTACACCGTCTTCGCCATTACTTGCTACCGTAACTTCGTAACCCTGTTTTTTGAGGGTTCTTCTCAGCAGTTCTTGAACAGCAGTATCATCGTCAATAACCAGAATTTGAAACATGGGCACTCAGGTACTACAAGTCTTTCAACGTCTGGGGGTCATTCAAAATATATCCTGTCAGCGCGTTTGTCTGAGATTGAGTATAGTCTATTGGCATCGCTTTCGAGATAAATGCTAGCGCCCTAGCGCCCGATCGACCTGAACGTTCACTTTACACGCCTCGGTCGATATCGGCCTCTACTTGAGTGAGTCCACTCCTTCAAGCAAGTCGAGTCGTAGAAAGAGGAAGCCTAAGAAGTGATTCTTGGAATCCCCGTCGTTCCACGGCGGGGAGAATGTCAATTCCGACTGGAATTGCCTGAGTTTGGATTCTAAAAATCTTGACATCTAGCAAAGATTTATGCTACCTTGAGCCACCAATTAGTTGAGGCGGCATCTCAGCAGCTAGCAGCAAAAGCTAGTACCTTCAAACTCCCATTCGATCACAACTTCAGCGGCCCAACGTGATTGAATTGACATCCTCGTTACCACAACTATTTGAGAGTGGTAACGCTACGACCGATAAGAGATTGGGGTCCCGGCCCCGTCGCTATCCATCCCCACCCTGTAGGCGGATGGGGAATTCCGCGAAAAGAATTAAAAGGTTCCTAAAAGTTGCCAGTGCTAAAGAAATCGCGCCTCCAAGTCAACAGCACGAGTCCGTTAGACAAAGTTTTGTCGTGGTTTGAACAGTTGCACCAGCCGCAAATTCCTAAAAGCGTGTGGATACGGTGTCAGTTAGCTTTGGCTGAGGGATTTACGAATGCGGTGCGTCACGCGCACAAAGACAAAGCGTGGGATTTGCCGATCGAAATTGAGGTCGAGGTGTTTGCTGAATCGATAGAGATGAAAATTTGGGACTGGGGCGATAAGTTCGATTTGGAGCAAAAAATTGCAGAAATTTCGCAACAAGTGGATCTCGAATCTGGGGGCGGGCGAGGTCTCAAATTGATGAAAGACATCGCCGACTCTCTGACTTATTCGAGAACCCCCGGCGATCGAAACTGCCTGTCGATCGTCAAACATTACGATCCGATTCCGAAAGCAGAAGATTAAAGATAAAATAATCCTTCAATCATAAGGACGGGGCTTTAGACCCATTTTTTTCGGTAAATGGCATTAGAACTAATTCAAGCTGTAGAACAAGCAGATTCTTCCGAGGGCTTGTTAAACGCAGTTAAAGCACTGGCGGCGGTTTCCTCACAACAGGCAATTCCTACTTTGATTGCCGTGCTCGGCTACAACAACCCAGGGGCTGCCGTTGCCGCCGTTGACGGACTGATTGAAATCGGAGAACCGGCGGTACTGCCACTGCTAGAACAGCTTGACGGCTACAATTACGGCGCGAGGGCTTGGGCGGTTCGGGCCTTGGCGGGAATTGGAGACCCCAGGGGTTTAGAGATTTTACTGGATGCGGCGGCGAATGATTTTGCTTTGAGCGTGCGGCGGGCGGCTGCTAGGGGTTTGGGAACGATTTGCTGGGAACAGATGCCGGCAGGGGAAGTTTTAGATGCTCAAATTCGCACCTCTAAAACGCTGCAGCAAGCGTCTAGAGACCCGGAATGGGTGGTTCGCTACGCAGCGGTGGGAGGTTTGCAAGCTTTGGCTGGTGTGGTGGCTGCTGGGACGGATTGGCTGTTAGAAGTGCGGGCTCGACTTGAGGAAATGGCCGAAAGCGATGAAACTTTGGCGGTGAGAGCCCGCGCATTGCTGGCTAAGCAAAAATTGTCATTTAGCTAGGGTTTGGGCGATCGTCTCTTCCAAGTCTCCTTGGGTGAGAGTGGTTAATATAAAGACTTCTTGTACGGTTTTTCCCTGTCTGGCAATGACTTTAAATCCCCCGCGAATGGGTACTGACACTCTTAATGTCATGTGGGGGATGTGACCTTTAACTTTGTTAATGACGCCTGGCGTAACGGTTTGAATGCCTGTTTTGAGGGTGAGGCGCTCTAAAATCGGTATTAAACCCGGAAGGTGGGTAGAGTGATTCCAAACTAGGCGGCCTTTTGACTGTACGTTCATAATTTTTTAACAAATTCAACATACTCAGTCTAGGCCGCACTTGCTTTGACACTCCGGGCGCGTGAACGCGCGGGGATTCTTGGTTCAACCAGTCAACTTGCCCGTTGATGTCACCACCAACGAGTAGAGGTCGTTTTCCAAGCGTTAATTCCGGCGTGCCCCGCCGTATTTAAACTAATTCCAGCTTGTTTCAATCCCTTAGCCAGAACACTCGAATCAAAGCCGGACGATCGGGACGGGGCTTTAGCCCTCCGCTTCGCTCCGCCCAATTTTTTGGTAAAGCAATTCATCTTCTGCGATCGCCTCCCGACGCTAGTTGCGATCGCTTTGGTAGCGCGGTATTTGTCACAGCCCTTAGCAAAGCGACGGTATCTCAAAGCGAGGTGTTCGATCGCGGGGGCGCAAGTTTTGATTTTGTTTGGCAGAATTTGCCTGTATTTTGGGAGATTTGCAGTCGCCAACTGCTGATTTTTCTAGTTGAAGTGCGATCGCCCCTAGCATTTCCTTGGCGCTGCAAGGTTTGTTAAGATAGCCGTCTGCTGGGAGTTCTAAGGCTTGTTCCATTTCGGTACCTGTCATGAAAATAAAGGGAATGCCAGCCGTTGCAGGGTGCGATCGAACTGCGGCAAATACTTCAAAACCGTTGAGTTTTGGCATCATCACATCGGACAAAATTACATCGGGAATTTGGGTTGATGCTAATTGAATACCGACTTGTCCGTTTGGAGCACCGACAGCTTCAAAACCTTGTGATTCCAGAACTTCTAAGACGGTTTCTCGGATGGATTTGTCGTCTTCAATTACTAATATTTTTTTCATTTTTTTAAGTTTGCTCTTTACTTTATTAATACTTGTATGTTAGAAATTTTGCAGGTAAGTTTTATAAATTTCAATAGGGTTATTGCAAAAACCCACTTTTCGCTAGTGAGAGCTATCTATTCTCTATTTCTGGGTAAAAATACTTATTCAATCTTTTTTGCTTGTTAAAGCTGGGGCGAAACCGGCAGAAAGTGCAGCGAGGCGGGCGGCAGTTTCCCCCTGGGAAGCCGAGCTCGCCGAACAAATTAGCGCTCAGCGAGCCGAAATTGAGCGTTTGACGGCCCAATTGCAAGGGGAACAAGAAGCTCAAAAAGCCTCGATCGACTGCTTGCGAGCCGAATTGCAAGGGCAAAAATAAGTTTTAAAAGCTACAGTCGATCGAGTTGAGTCCGAGACGCGAAATGCTCGATAAGTAATAGGTTATTACCAATTACCAATTACCAATTACCAATTACCAAAGTTAACATTCACAAATTTAGGGCGATCGGGTAAAATACAGCTCAGTGTATCGCTATTAGCCGAGGAGAGACCGATGTCAGAATTTTTAGATTTTCTCAGGCATGAATTTGCCTACGTTGCTATTGGCGAATTTAAACCGGGAAAATTTGAAGCGGCCGAACAGCTTTTTGAAAAAGCAGTCGCAACCTATGCTACGGGTTTTAAGGGTGCTTACTTGCTGCAATTGCCCAATACTGATAAAGGTATTGCGATCATTTTTTGGGAAAGCGTAGAAGAAATGGCGGCAAATCAAAGCGAAGCTTATCAGGAAATTTTGAAGGAGATGACGCCTTTGTTTGCGAAGATTCCCGATACTGATATTTACGAAATTGTCAGTGAAATTAAGCCGAAACATTAATTAATAGTTGACAGTTGACAGTTGACAGTTGATAGTTGATAGTGCGAGTGTCCCCGCTCGCGCTAGATTTTTGATAGATTTGTAGGTTGGGTTGAACGAAGTGAAACCCAACAACAGTTTTGAGTTGTTCGGGAATTTTGAGTTTTGAGTTGAGAGTTGAGCGGATTGGGACAAGTATGAGTTTTGAGTAGCGGATTGGGGCGAGTATGTTTTGAGTTTTGAGTCGATCGAACGATAGTTTATATAGCAATCCTAAATGATTTGAAAAGTCATACACCAGTAAGATGTTTACACTACAATGATTCCGATCTCGATCGATTTTGCGACTGATTTAGGAATGCTATAGTATTGTTGGGTTTCATTCTTCAACCCAACCTACGTATATCATATTAATCCGTCCCGATCGAAAGTTTTAAGCGCCGAGTCATTCCCATTCCCATCGGCGTTTTGCGCCCGACTCCGCTGTAAAGCGCAAAGTCTGCTAAAGCGTTAATTTGCTTGATAGTATCAGCACCTACATCTCCCATAATTCGGTAACTAACATCGCCGACGCAGCCAATAAATTTACTGCGAGAATCAGTGCTAACTTCCGTGCGGATATCGAAGAAACTGGGAAAAATAGATTCTGTAAAATTAGGTTCGATCGTCCTGTTGCTAAACTTGTTCCAGCGATTAGCTAAACTGCTAAAAATACTTTCTCTAGTTGGCATAGCACTATCATACGCGCCTTGCCGAAAATTTGTAGGAGTGCAGAAGGTAAAAGATATTTGCCTGTCTGTTTCGGAAGCTCGATCGAACAATTCAGCGTAAGTGCAATAATTTACCCACGGTCGATCGGGTTGGGGATTTGTTAAAATATTCGTAATGTATATATCTGTCGGACCGAGATGCCAAGGAACCTCGAAATTGAGTTGCTCCCACAGTTTAGTCAGTCGATCGAACGAACTGTCATCCAGTAGAGAAATGCGCCACCAAATCCGCGTGTTTTCCCGAATTGCTTGTTTGTATTCCCACTGTATGGCTGGAGAATTTGCGCGCGAATTAGAAGGCAAAACTTTCTTTTGTTGCTGTGGCGTGCTGATTCGATCTGGCTCTTTTCTATTCAGTTGAAAAGGGCTTAAAGTGAAGGCTTTTTCAGTAGCTCGATCGTGCAGGTAGGCGCTCAAATCGGGATCTACGGCGTTTACTAATTTGAGAAATAAAGCGTGGAGGTGCCGCCCCGTTAAAAATTGAGCGGGAATTGGCGCAACTGGTAGCAGATTTAAAATCAGGCTGTGAGGCATTGTTTAATTGGTAATGGGTAATTGGTAATTGGTAATTGGTAATCGGTAATTGGTAATCGGTAATTGGTAATTGGTAATTGGTAATTGGTAATTGGTAAGGAGTTTTGAGTTTTGACCGGGAACGCATTCACAAATGGTAACTTAAAACTCCCCCTCTTCCTTCTTCCTTCTTTTGGTAATTGATAATTTTTAGTACATCTCTAGATTAAAAAATTCCCAGTAAAAACTATAGCAGTCGCCACTCCGGTTAAGACATACCGATCGAGTACAAAGCTGAATGTGCAAAGCTTTCAAAGCTGATAGCTGACGGCTGATGGCTGACGGCTGCTATATTTTATTGATACCTAATACGTCATTTCAGCAATCATTTCAGTCCTCTTTAGAGGACTTTCGCTATGAGCCAGGGGTTTAAACCCCTGGCGGTCTTTGACTGTGCGGTGAACATTCAGGCGATCGTAATTTCAGGAGACAAATAAACGTCTTGAATTGCGTTAAACAATTTTACTCCTTCTTCAAAAGGACGCTGAAAAGTTTTGCGACCGGAAATTAAGCCGCAGCCGCCTGCACGTTTGTTGATTACTGCGGTGCGAATTGCATCGGCAAAATCGCTTTTTCCCGACGCGCCACCCGAGTTAATTAAACCCATCCTTCCCGCATAACAATTGAGAACTTGATAGCGAGTTAGATCGATCGGGTGATCGGTTGTCAATTCAGAATACACCCGGCTGTCTGTTTTGCCGTAACTTTTGCCGGTGGCTTTAGCAACTGCTCCGTAACCGTTGTTGAATTCGGGCAATTTCTGTTTGATAATGTCAGCTTCGATCGTCACTCCCAAGTGATTTGCTTGTCCGGTTAAATCGGCAGCAACGTGATAATCTTCGTCTTGTCTGAAAATATCGTTGCGGAGGTAGCACCACAAAATTGTTGCCATGCCGTACTCGTGGGCGTGAGCGAAAGCTTGACTGACTTCTTGAATTTGTCTTGTCGATTCCGGCGAACCAAAATAAATGGTTGCGCCGACTGCACCTGCTCCCAAATTCCAAGCTTGTTCGACAGAAGCAAACATTATTTGATCGAATTGATTGGGATAAGTCAGCAATTCGTTGTGATTTAATTTGACAATGAAAGGGATTTTGTGGGCGTACTTGCGAGAGACGCTACCCAAAACTCCCAAGGTGGTAGCGACAGCATTGCAGCCAGCAGCAAGTGCTAGTTTGATGATATTTTCGCTGTCAAAATAGATGGGGTTTGGTGCAAAAGAAGCGGCGGCAGAATGTTCGATTCCTTGGTCTACAGGCAGGATTGATAAATAGCCGGTATTTGCCAAGCGTCCGCTAGAATAAAGTTGCTGTAGAGAGCGCAGAACTTGGGGCGATCGATCTGTTTGAGCGAAGATTCGATCGACCCAATCCGGGCCGGGTAAATGCAACAAATCTTTAGAAACTTTCGCTTGATAGCTGAGCAAATCTTCTGCTTCGCGGCCGAGGCAGGATTCGATCGAATTTGAAACTGATAGTGTAGCTGTCATGTAGATTTCCCTCTCAATTTCAATAGCTGGCTGTTAAACAGTTGACAGTTGATAGTTGATAGTTGACAGTTGACAGTTGACAGTTGACAGTTGACAGTTGACAGTTGCAAGCATTCAGGTTGATGGGGGGTAGGCTTGAGACCGGATCTTTTGGTGATTTCAAACATTAGCCTTGCTGACATTGTAGCTAAAAAATCCAATTTTCCATCCTGTCAATAAGAAACTTATTTTTTAATCGGACTAGCGACAACAACAACTGAGACGCGCTACCCTAGAAGAAGCTGGCCGTTGAGCAGCCGCTAAAACCCCAGCATTAACCGATCGATTCACAACTTCACCATCCAAATGTCACACACTTACTTTGATTCTGAAAACGGTCACAAATCCTTCGAGATGCCCGGTGCCAAACCTCACTACAACCCCGATCGTCCCGGTCAAGTAGAGCATATTTTCCTAGACTTAGTGCTGGATATTCCCCAACAAAGTTTTCGCGGCACTTGCAGCATCCGCATCAATCCAGTCCGCAGCGGTATTGACAAATTAACCTTAGATGCAGTAAACCTGAACATCAAATCTGTAAAAGTTGGCGAAATAGAGCAAAATTTTGACTGCGACGGCGAACTTTTACAAATTAATTTGCACGAACCAACAGCAGCGCACCAACCAATTACAATTGCGATCGAATACTCGGCCGAAAAACCCCAGCGAGGTCTCTATTTTGTCGGCCCGGACAAACACTATCCCGATAAACCAACTCAAGTTTGGACTCAAGGCGAAGACGAAGATTCCCGCTTCTGGTTTCCCTGTTTCGACTATCCCGGACAGCTAGCTACTTCGGAGATTCGAGTGCGCGTTCCGAAGCAACTTTTTGCGATTTCCAACGGCGAATTAATCGAAACGAAATCTGACGGTGATGAGAAAATTTATCACTGGCTGCAAAAACAAGTTCACCCCACCTATTTAATGACCTTGGCTGTCGGAAACTTTGCCGAAATCAAAGATGAATGGAACGGCAAACCAGTTAATTATTACGTAGAAAAAAGCCGGGAAGCTGACGCTAAAATCAGTATGGGCAAAACGCCTCAAATGATTGAATTCTTCTCTCAAGCATTTGGCTATCCTTACCCTTTTCCCAAATACGCTCAAGTCTGCGTCGATGATTTCATCTTCGGCGGGATGGAAAATACTTCGACAACTTTGCTGACAGATAGGTGTTTGTTAGACGAACGCGCCGCCCTCGACAATCGCGGCACCGAAAGCTTGGTTGCCCACGAATTAGCTCACCAATGGTTTGGAGATTTAGTAGTAATTAAACACTGGTCTCATGCTTGGATTAAAGAAGGAATGGCTTCTTATTCCGAGGTGCTGTGGACTGATAAAGAATACGGCAAAGAAGACGCGGCTTACTATCTGTTAAACGAAGCCCGCAGTTATTTAGCAGAAGATAGTTCCCGCTACCGCCGCCCGATCGTCACTCACATTTACCGCGAAGCGATCGAACTGTACGATCGCCATTTGTACGAAAAAGGTGCTTGCGTTTATCACATGATTCGCGCTGAATTGGGCGACGAATTATTTTACAAAGCAATTCACACTTTCGTGCAGGATAACGCTCACAAAACTGTAGAAACGATCGATTTGCTTAGAGCCATAGAAAAATCCACCGGCCGCAATTTGATGTTTTTGTTCGATCAATACGTTTATCGCGGCGGTCATCCAGATTATAAAGTGAGTTATTCCTGGGACGGCGACAGCAAATTAGCTAAAGTTACCGTCACTCAAACTCAGGTAAAAGACAGCAAAAATGGCAACGGCAACAAAAAAGATGTCTTCGATCTGAAAATTCCGATCGGCTTCGGTTACAAGCCGGAAAAAACAGGCGCTGACAGTACCGCCCCCATAAAAACTTTCACAGTGCGAGTTTACGAACGCGAGCAAAGTTTCTACTTTCCCCTCGATGAAAAGCCAGCTTTTATCAGTTTTGATGTTGGCAACAATTACTTAAAAACCGTGTCTTTAGAGTATCCAGTTGCCGAACTAAAAGCTCAGTTGCAGTTCGATCCGGACCCAGTTTCCCGCATTTATGCTGCTAAAGCTTTAGCAAAAAAAGGCGGATTGGAAGCAGTGAAAACCCTGTCGGAAGCTTTGAAAAAGAGCATTTTTGGGGCGTGCGGGTTGAAGTAGCGGGAGAGTTATCAAATATTAAACTCGACCAAGCCTTTGAAGGTTTAATAACTGGTTTGAAAGATAAAGATGCTCGCGTTCGCCGCGCTGTGGTGGGCGCGCTGAGTACAATCAAAACTCACGAGAGTTATAAAGCGCTAAAATCGATCGTTAAAAAAGGCGATGCCAGCTATTATGTAGAAGCTGCCGCAGCTTCTGCGATCGGCTCAATTGCAACAGTTAATTCCGACGAAAAACCGACGGTAGAAAACGCGATCGAAGAGTTAAAATCAGTGTTGAAAGAACGTCAGGGATGGAATGAAGTAGTGCGATCGGGCGCAATATCCGGTTTGGCACAAATGAAAACTTCTGAAGATGCGCTGAACCTGATTTTGAAATACACTGCTGTTGCTACTCCGCAAGCTTTGCGCTTGGCTGCAATTCGCGCTTTAGGAACAATTTCCACAGGTCAAACGAAGATCGATTTAGAACGGATTTTGCAGCGATTGGCAGAACTTGCAAAAGAGACTTTTTTCTTAACTCAAGTATCTGTAGTTGCAGCTTTGGGTCAAATGGAAACTCGCAAAGCGATTCGGATTTTGCGTGCTTTAGCCAACCAAACTCCCGACGGGCGCGTCCGTCGCATGGCTGATGAAGCCGTGCAAAGAGTGCAAAGAAATGTCGGTTCCGATGCAGCCGTAAAGCAGTTGCGGGAGGAATTGGACGAGGTGAAAAAGGAGAATCAAGATTTGAGAAGCCGTTTGGAAAATTTGGAGGCTAAGGCGAAGCAAGATTAAAGAGAATTTACCCCACCCCAGCCCTCCCCTTACTAAGGGGAGGGAGTAAGAAATTTACATATAATTGAGAGTTGTTGTATTCATCTGGAAAATTGCCCCTCGTTAAATCGGTCATTGCAGAACTCACCAACAATCTTTTATCAAGAATTAGCGGCAAAGGGCGATCGCTTGTTAAAATAATGTGAGTTTTGAGCTGCATCAGATATAAATTTGCTATACTTTGTTAAGTTAAATCTTTGAGATTTTGCTTCCCTGCTGTGTTGTTGTCTCGGCTGGGAATTATATGTGATTCGGGCGCATCGGTAGAATTGATTCTCCAATTGTTAACGAAATTGGAGCAGCTTTTGCACCCACATACAATTAACAGCTCATGAATCTAAGAACGGCTTTATCTATCGAGCAATCGGGAGTAATTCCCTACCGCATTCACAACGGGGAAATTGAAGTAATGCTAATTACTTCTTCAACAGGCAAGCGTTGGGTAATTCCCAAGGGGTTAATTGAACCTGACATGACTTCCCAAGATTCCGCAGCAAAAGAAGCTTGGGAAGAAGCAGGTTTGTTGGGGAAAGTTGACCCGGAGTCGATCGGCACTTACGAATACTACAAATCTGGTTATACTTGTCAGGTAGAAGTATTTTTACTCAAAGTACAAACCGTTCTCGAAAATTGGCCGGAAGCTAGTAAGAGAAAGCGGCAGTGGGTAAACATTACCAAAGCAATTAAGCGAGTTAATGAACCGGAACTCAAACTGATTATTGCGGATTTACCGAATAAGTTGTAGCCCCAGACAGATCGCATTCAATCCGAATCGCGGTTTGTAATAAGCACTTGAGTTCTATTCCACTCAAAAACAGAGAACTTACTGATATAGCAATCCTAAATGAATCGTAAATTTTTTACCCCACCCTCACCCTCCTCTTAGTAAGGTCCGGGAGTAAGAAAGATCGTACAAATGATTTAGACTTGCTATATCGACGATCGACGATCGACTATTAACTATCAACTCTCAACTCTCAACTATTAACAATCGACTGGTTGCAGCATTTCCCCTCGCAGTTGCGCCGGCTGCGAATGCAGCCGTATTCTGCAAAACGCTGGCTGTGTTTCCGCACAGTAGGATAGGCAAGTAAAAATAAAGGAATTCCGGTTAGTTTGTAGCACAATCGACCGGCAGCGTGAAGAATATCCCAAACTTCACTCAAATTAGGTTCGTTAACAAACTCTCCAATTTCATCTTTTAAGGCAAACCACTGCGATCGCGCCGTACAATCATGGCAATTATCATATGCTGACATACCTTTGTGGTAGTTTTGCAACATTTTATTCATAAATTTACTCAAATTCGCCTGTCTCTGATAATATCAGAAGTTACTCTGAGATAACTATCCGGTATTTTAAGGAATCCAGCCATGCGAGTCTCTCAAATGCTTTTTGTCACCCTGCGCGAAGATCCGGCAGAAGCAGAAATTCCCAGCCACAAACTATTACTCCGTGCGGGATACATCCGGCGCATCGGCAGCGGCGTTTATGCTTATCTGCCTTTGATGTGGCGGGTATTGAAAAAAGTTTCGCAAATTGTGCGCGAAGAAATGGACGCTACAGGTGCTCAAGAATGCTTGTTACCGCAATTGCAACCTGCTGATTTGTGGCGGGAATCCGGCCGCTGGGATACTTACACGAAAGCTGAAGGGATTATGTTTGCCCTCACCGACAGGCAGAATCGGGAAGTAGGATTGGGGCCGACTCACGAAGAAGTGATTACTACAATTGCTAAAGATATGGTGCGATCGTACCGTCAATTGCCTTTACATTTGTATCAAATTCAAACTAAATTTCGCGATGAAATTCGCCCGAGATTTGGCTTGATGCGAGGTCGCGAATTCATTATGAAAGATGGTTATTCTTTCCACAGTAATGAAGAAAGTTTGAAAAAAACTTATCAGGATATGGCGCAAGCTTACAGCAATATGTTGCGCCGATCGGGCTTGCAATTTCGCGCTGTAGATGCTGATTCTGGCGCGATCGGCGGTTCTGGTTCTCAAGAGTTTATGGTGCTCGCCGACGCGGGAGAAGATGAAGTTCTCTATACTGAAGACGGTCAGTATGCTGCTAACGTAGAAAAGGCTGTAGCGCTGCCTGCTGATGCGGAAACTTCAACCTTTACAACTTTTGAAAAGCGGGAAACTCCGGGAAGTGAAACTATTGAAAAAGTCTGTAAATTTCTCAAATGTTCACCGACTCAAATTGTCAAAAATGTGCTTTATCAAGCTGTTTATGACAGCGGCATCACTGTTTTAGTTTTAGTTAGCATTCGGGGCGATCGCGATGTCAACGATGTCAAATTGCTGAATGAATTAACCAAATTAGCAGGAAATTATCAAGCGAAAGCAGTGTTGTTTTTGACTGTTCCCGATGCGGAAGCACAGCAGAAATGGGCGGCAAAACCGTTGCCTCTGGGTTACATGGCTCCCGATATTACCGACGATTGCATCGCGGGCAGTAAGGAGGTAAATTCTAAGTTTTTACGCTTGGTCGATCGCACGGCAATTGACTTGAAAAACTTCGTCACCGGCGCTAACGAATCTGGATATCACGTTGTCGGCGCTAATTGGGGAAAAGAATTTAAATTGCCCGAAATTGCAGTAGATGTTAACAAAGCTAAAAAGGGCGATCGAGCCGTTCACAATCCCGAACAAACATTGCAAAGCGCGAGAGGAATTGAAGTCGGTCACATCTTCCAATTAGGCACAGAATACTCCCAACCAATGGGCGCAACATACACCAACGAACAAGGCGAAGAAATGCCCTTAATTATGGGTTGCTACGGCGTCGGCGTGTCGCGGTTAGCTCAATCGGCTGTCGAGCAATCCTACGACAAAGATGGCATAATTTGGCCGGTAGCGATCGCCCCCTATCACGCAATTATCAGCATCCCGAATATTTCCGACGCGCAACAAGTAGAAGTTGCTGAAAAACTCTACGCAGAATTGAATCGATCGGGCATTGAAACGATGCTGGACGATCGCGACGAACGAGCCGGAGTTAAATTTAAAGATGCGGATTTAATCGGCATTCCCTATCGCATTGTAACCGGCCGTTCCTTGAAACAAGGTAAAGTTGAAGTTGTGGAAAGAGCGACTCACAAATCTCAGGAAATTGCCATTGATGAAGTATGTTCTACTTTAAAACAATGGATTGAAAATGCCGTGCAATGAGATATTTGCATCATTTGTAGGGTGCGCAGTGCGCACCTTACCGCGCAAAAACTCTATCTGTAGGGTGCTTATGGGCGCACCTCACTGCTATATGTAGCATTTTAAAACATTTTTTACGTAAATCCCGATGGGTATGGGACTGGAAATTTTAGATTAAAGAATTCAAGGATCGATCGAGCATTTGAACTACCATCGGCGATCGGCTATTATTTAATTGAATAGAAAAGTGTTAAAAGTCAGAGCTGGTAGCTAGCACGATCGCCAATTACCAATTACCAATTACCAATTACCAATTACCAATTACCAATTACCTATTATCTATATGAATCTGAATATAAATCAGTTTCTTCGATTCCCCCAATCCAGAATTGGGCGATATCTAGTTCGAGTAACTGTATTTGCTATTACCTACGCTGTGGGGGCGAGACTCGCATTCTCAATTCAAGGTATCAATCCCTTTGCTTCCTCCGTGTGGCCGCCCGCAGGAATTGCACTAGCTGGAATGTTACTGTTTGGAAGAAAAGCTTGGCCCGGAATTGTCTTGGGAACATTTTTGCTCAATCTTGTTAACCCAGTCGAACAGATATTCGCAGTTTGGTTGGGAGGAATCACAGGGGCTATTTTGCAAGCTGTTTTTGCAGTAACTTTGCTGCAGCGATTCAGATTTCGCCACTCTTTAGAACGCTTGCAAGATGTAGTTAAGCTTGTTTTTTGGGGGGGATTTATTGCAACTCAAGTTAGTTGCACCATAGGCGCTTTTAGTATATATTTAGCCGGAAAAATCCCTTTAAGTGAATATTGGAATGTCCGGTGGCAATGGTGGTTGGGCGACACAATGGGAGTTTTGATTTTAACGCCGCTCCTATTAATTTTTTACTCCGATCGCACCAGAAAAGCTTACCAAATCAACCGCCAAAACCGCAAAATAAATTATTTGGTTTGGCAGGGAATATGGCTGGTATTATTACTGGGAATAAGTTTTTTAGTTTTTGGTTATAAAAACGCAGGCTCCCTGGCTAAGTACCCCCTCGAATACTTGCCTTTTCCCTTAATAATTTGGGCCGCCATCCAATTCGGTCAGCGGGGCGCTATTTTAGCATCGTTTGTGGTATCTAGCATCGCGATTTGGGGCGGTTCCCAGGGAGGCGGACCTTTTATCGCCAAGGCCGAAAATATCAGTCAGGCAATCCTATTTTTGCAGGCTTTCATGGGTGTCATTACCGTTACTTCGCTGTTATTGTCTGCGACAGTAGCCGAACGCGCATCAGCAGAAAATTCGCTGCGAGAGAGCGAAATTAAATATCGCGAACTGGTGCAAAATGCTAACAGTATTATTGTCAAATTAGATGCGGCTGGTAATATTACCTTTTTTAACGAATTTGCCGAAATATTTTTTGGCTACACTCAAGAAGAAATTATTGGCAAAAGTGCCGTCGAAACAATTATTCCCTCGACCGATCGCGAGGGAAACAATTTAGAATTGATTTATCAGGAAATTTTGCAACATCCCGATCGATTTACAAATTATGAAAATGAAAATATTCGGCGCAGCGGCGAACGAGTCTGGTTATCTTGGGCAAATAAACCGCTAGTAGATGCGGCGGGAGAACTTACGGGAATACTTTGCATCGGAACAGATATTACCGAACGCAGAAAAGCTGAAATCGCCCTGCAAAAGCTGAATGAAGAACTCGAAGTTCGAGTTCAAGAACGGACAACTGCGTTGCAGCAAAGCGAAATTCAGCTCCAAAAACAGAAGTCGGCATTAATTGAATTAGCAAAAAATAAAGCGCTAAATCGGGGAGATTTGAAAACAGCATTGCGAGAAATCACGGAAACTGCCAGCCGCACTCTAGAAGTTGCCCGATCGAGCATTTGGCTGTACGATGAAAATCGATCGAAACTTGAATGTCTCGATTTGTTCGAGCGTACTTTCAACCGACACTCGCAAGGTTTAGAATTAGCAGCAGCCAACTATCCTACCTATTTTAAAGCGCTGCGAGAAGAACGCGCAATAGCTGCTTTTGACGCGCAAAACGATTTTAGAACTAGAGAATTTTCTCACTCTTACCTGATACCGAACGGCATTACTTCTATGCTAGATACGCCGATTCAAATCGGCGGTACGACAACCGGAGTTCTCTGTTTGGAACACGTAGGAAATCCCCGTTATTGGACTATTGAAGAACAAAGTTTTGCTGTTTCTCTAGCAGATTCCGTGACTTTTGCAGTGGAAGCGCGGGAACGCCAGCGGGCTGAAGAAGCACTGCGGCACGCTGAAGAAAAATACCGCAGCATCTTTGAAAATGCGATTGTCGGGATTTTTCAAACTACCCCAGATGGGGAATATCTTAGCGCCAATCCTGCTTTGCTGCGGATTTACGGTTACAGTTCCCGCGAGGAATTAATCGGCACGTTAACTGATGTCAGCCAACAACTTTATGTTGACCCAGAACGCCACGCCGAAGTTGTCCGATTGCTGCAAGAAAAAGGTAAAGTATCGGATTTAGAATCTCAGATTTACCGCCGAGATGGCAGCATTATTTGGATTTCGGAAAATACTTATACGGTGCGCGATCGCTATGGAAATTTGCTCTATTATGAAGGTACTGTTCGAGATATCACAAATCGCAAACAAGCAGAGGAAGCTTTGCGCTTAGAACAAGAAAAATCCGACCGTCTCCTGTTGAATATTTTACCGCAGCCGATCGCCGATCGCTTAAAACAAGACCAAAGTATTATCGCCGATACTTTTAATGATGTCACAGTATTATTTGCCGACATTGTAGGTTTTACTCAACTCAGTTCGCAAGTTTCTCCTACCGAATTAGTTTCCTGGCTGAATGACATTTTTTCGGAATTTGACCAACTAGCAGAAAAGCACGGATTGGAAAAAATTAAAACAATTGGCGACGCCTACATGGTAGTAGGAGGATTGCCCGTGCCCCGCAGTGATTGTGCTGAAGCAATTGCCGACATGGCGATTGATATGCAGCAGGCTGTCGCTCAATTCAGCAACACTCGCAGTCAAAGTTTCAGCATTAGAATTGGCATTAACAGCGGCCCGGTAGTTGCGGGAGTTATCGGCATCAAAAAATTCATCTACGACTTGTGGGGAGATACCGTAAACACCGCTTCTCGCATGGAATCCCACGGCAAGCCGGGGTGCATTCAAGTAACATCTGAAACTTATCAGATATTGCAGGACAAGTTTTTATTTGACAATCGCGGCATAATTGAAGTCAAAGGTAAAGGCAAGATGAACACTTATTGGCTTAAACGTAGAATATTTTCGAGTTAAGATATTAAGTCGATCCTGCCCAAAAGCATGAAATTACAGACAAGCTTTAAACCTCGTGCTATCTAAAATAATGACTTACCCACTCAGGTAGTATTATTATATTCACAAAGAAACTCAGTTTCTGACTATTTGCGCCTAAGTCCTACAATAGACTCAGAAGCAATACCAATTCTCTAAAATCCTGCAACAGAAACCTATACCGATCGAATTTAATTACTCTTTCCCGCACGATTAGTATTGTAGCAACATTTTGCAAAAAAGGTATGGGAGGGTGCGGGGCGGGCCCTACAGGCAGACTCAAATCTCAAGTCTCAAGTCTTAAGTCTCAAATAGGATTGATATGCAACAGAAAACAAATCTGTTTTTGCGACTGTTTCCATCCAAAACTTGGCAATATTTAGCAAAAGTAGCGATAATTGCTTTGATGTACGCTTTGGGAGCAAAATTAGCAACTTCAATTCCCGGCGTGAATAAATTCGCTACCTGCGTCTGGCCTCCCGCAGGAATCGCCCAAGCCGCACTTTTATTGTTCGGGCGGCGCGTCTGGCCGGGAATAGCTATAGGCGTGTTCTTATTCGATACTATTAACCTCAATATATCGTTATTGAACGGACTGGCGAGTTCTGTAGGTGCTTGCCTGCAAGCTTTGTGCGCCTTTACTTTACTGAAATATTTTAAGTTTCGCACGTCGCTGCTGCGGCTCATAGATATACTTAATTTAGTATTTTTTGGCGCGATAATTGCTACTCAAATCAACTGCACGCTCGGGGCTTTACGCCTGTGCGTAACAGGTCTAATTGAGTGGAGCGAATATTGGTCTATTCGATGGAATTGGTATACTGGAGATACATTAGGTGTTTTAATTTTTACTCCAATATGCTTGATTTTTTATAATAAATATCTCGTACAACAGCCTGAAAAAACAGCAGCTAAAACCCTAGAATATAAAATCTGGGCAGGAGTATGTCTGCTGTCATTAATTGCAGTGAGTTGGCTGGTTTTTAACTCTGATGCTAAAGGCAGTCTCTCCGGCTATCCGCTGGAATACTTGCCTTTTCCTTTAGTAATTTGGGCAACGATTCAATTCGGACAGCGAGGTGCCATTATCTCTTCTTTTATAGTATCGAGTATCGCTATATGGGGAGGTTCCCAAGGATTGGGCCCGTTTATTCACAAAGCCGACAATATCAATCAAGCAATCTTATTTTTGCAAGCTTTCATGAGCGTAATTGTCATTACTTCGCTGCTGCTGGCGGCAACAGTAGCCGAACGCGCCGCAGCCGAGGATTCGCTGCGACAAAGCGAAATCAAATATCGGGAATTGGTGGAAAATGCTAACAGCATTATTTTAAAATTAGATACGGCAGGCAACATTACCTTTTTTAACGAATTCGCCCAGCAATTCTTCGGTTATACGGAAGCAGAAATACTGGGAAAAAATGCGGTGGGTACGATTATTCCCGCGACAGATACAGCGGGAAACGACTTAGCAGAAGTATTGAGCAATATTTTACATCACCCGGAACATTACGCAAGAAATGAAAATGAAAGCATCCAGCGCGACGGATCTCGCGTGTGGATTTCCTGGGCAAATAAGCCACTATTTGATGCTGGTGGCAAGTTCGAGGGACTGCTGGCAATCGGTACGGATATTACAGATCGCAGGTGGGCAGAAATGCAGCTTTACCAACTGAATGAAGAGTTAGAATCTAGAGTGGAAGAACGCACTACAGCCCTCAGGGATACTTTAAATGCTTTGCGAGTGCAGCAGGAACAATCAGAACGCTTGCTGTTGAATATCTTACCAGAAGAAATAGCCAACCGTCTTAAAAACGGAGACAGTACGATCGCGGATACTTTCACAGAAGCTACAGTATTATTTGCCGATATAGTAGGTTTTACGCAACTCAGTTCGCGAGTTTCGCCAACAGAGTTAGTTGCCATGCTAAATGACATTTTTTCAACCTTTGACCAGCTAGCAGAAAGGCACGGATTGGAAAAAATTAAAACAATTGGCGATGCTTATATGGTAGTAGGAGGATTGCCTACACCACGATCGGATCATGCCGAAGCAATTGCCGAAATGGCCCTGGATATGCAGCAGGCTGTTGCTGAATTTAGCAAAACGCACGATCGAGATTTTAGCATCAGAATCGGCATCAATAGCGGTCCGGTAGTTGCGGGAGTAATCGGGATTAAAAAATTCATTTACGACTTGTGGGGAGATACGGTTAATACAGCTTCCCGCATGGAATCTCACAGTTTGCCGGGCTGCATTCAAGTAACATCAGCAACCTATCAGATATTGGAAGATAAGTATTTATTTGAAAGTCGGGGTGCGATCGAAGTGAAAGGCAAAGGTTTGATGAATACTTATTTATTGCAAAGTAGAAAGTAATTGGTAATTGGTAATTGGTAATTGGTAATTAGTAGTTGGTAATGGCTTATCGCCGATATCAAAAGGACTAAAGTAATAATATATGTAGGTTGGGTTGAAGCATGAAACCCAACCAAAAAATATGTTGGTGTTGGACCAAGAGTTGCGTAGGGTTCTCTTCGTTGAACCCAACCTACAAATCTACAAACTTATTTTTGATGTTCGTAGTAAGGACTTCAGTCCTTCCCCGGCAGAGAAGTTTTTTAGTAGTTGCGGAGGTTAATTCCTGCTTCCTTAGCCATTGCTTCCAAACCTTTATGTTGCAAGGTTTTAATTGCCTTGGTAGAAAGGTGAAGTTTGACCCAGCGCTTCTCCTGGGGCCACCAAATGCGCTTCCACTGCAAATTAGCTTCTTGCAACTTGTGAGTGCGGCGGTGCGAGTGAGAAACCGCAAAACCGTTATTCGCCTTTTTCCCCGTTAGCTGACATTTCCGTGACATATTGCTCTCCAGATTACCGTTTTTTGACGCAATTTCTAATTATAGAGCAAGGATGCTTAATTGTTGGTGGGGCGGGGTCGGCACGGGGGCACGACCCCTACAAAATCCTTGTTTTGCTGTAGGGGCGAAGCGAAGCGGAGGGGGTGCCCCCGTGCCCGCCCTAGGTTGGGGGTGCTTACATAGCACGTTCGGTCAATTTTGTCAATACTTGGTTCGATCGCTCGACAAAATCTTTCATGCCCTCAGCATCGAAACCCTTCTGGGCCATCAAAGCCAAGTCGTAAACGTGGTGGCAAATCATGCTAGCCAACTGCGCCGACGGAGACTCGCCGCCGCTTTGAATAATCGAACCCTGACTCAAACTCGCCAGATTTTGAATCAGCGGGTGTGCAGTATTTACTAACAAAACGTGTTCTTCGGGGAATTCCGCTGCTTGCTGTTGCAACAGGGCCGTCATATCCCGCATCCGGCGCAAAGCTTCCGGTAACAAAACAATTGCGGGCGGTGTACCCTCGGGAGAATCCGATTTCAAAGCTTCAGTGCGGATGTTTACTTTCGGCTTGTTAAGGGCTTTTTGGAACAGTTCTTTGATTTGTTCGCTGCGCGTTTTGTTGGTAGCAGGATCGACAATTTCCGCTTCTTTTTCTTTGTCAATTAGCGTGTCGTCAATTTCCGAATCCACCCGCGAGAATTTCACATCATTGTACTCGCGTTCTAAGAAACTGATAAAGTGCGTGTCGATGAAAGAATCCATAAACAGCACTTCTAAACCTTGGCTTTTGTGCAGGGCGACGTAGGTTGCTTGAGAGGCCGGTTCTGTGCAGTAAAACACCCGATTTTCGTGGCGTTTTTGATTGCGTTCTAAATAATCTTTCAGCGTCGTGTAAGGCTGCGTTGAACCAGAAGTTTCCGACTTGGGAGTGACATCTTGCCACAAATCGCCTTCCTCAGATTGCACCTGCACTTCTGGCGTTGCAACTTCTGACTTTTCTACTTTTGGTTCGTAGGTACTGCGGTAGATTAAGATATCTTCGACTTGCTTTTTAAACTTGTCATCGTTGAGAATTCCAAACTTGACAAAAGTGCCGATATCTTGCCAGCAGCGGATGTATTCATCCCGATCGTCCCGATAAAGTTCCTTCAGTCGATCGCCCACTTTTTTTGCGATATAATCAGCTATTCTCCGCACCGTGCGGTTGCTTTGCAAAGAACTCCGAGATACGTTCAGCGGAATGTCGGTACTGTCAATTACCCCCCTCAGCGGCATCAAGAATTTCGGAATAATTTCCTCGCAGTGGTCGCTGACAAACACTTGATTGCAGAATAGCTTAATATTGCCTTGAGTAACATCCACATCCGGCCGCAGTTTCGGAAAAAACAGAATTCCGTTGACAATAAAAGGATAATCTGTATTCAGGTGCACCCACAGCAGCGGTTCTTCTTGTGGGAACGACGGGTAAAGGTAGCGGTACAGTTCCAAATAATCTTGTTTCTGCAAATTGCTGGCCGATTCCCGCCAAATTGCTTTGTGCTTGTTGATCTCTTCCCCTTCAAATTTGATGGGAACCGGCATGAAATCGCAGTAAGTTTTGATTAACTGCTTGATGCGGCTGGGTTCTAAATATTCCTGTTCTTCATCTTGGAGAGTGAGAGTAATTGTAGTGCCTCGTTCCGTGCGAGTAGATTCCGACAGTTCAAAAGCCGGAGAACCGTCGCAGGACCAGTGGACGGCTGGCGCGCCTTCTTGATAAGAAAGAGTGTCAATCTCTACTTGCTTCGCCACCATGAAAGAAGAGTAAAAACCCAACCCAAAGTGACCGATAATTGCATCTTCGCCATTGCCTTGATATTTTTGAATAAATTCTTCAGCACTGGAGAAAGCGACTTGGTTGATGTATTTTTTTACCTCGTCGGCGGTCATGCCGATGCCGTTATCGGAAATTGAAATTGTTTTGTTTTCTTTGTCGATCGCAATGTTAATTTCTGGTTCGCCGGTGCCGCCGCTGTATTCCCCGGAACGGGAAACCATTTTGAGTTTGGCAATGGCATCGACACCGTTGGAAATTAATTCCCGCAAGAAGACTTCGTGGTCTGTGTAGAGCGACTTCTTAATAATCGGGAAGATATTCTCGGTATGAATTGTAATTGTTCCCTGTTCTAAAACTGTCATAATGGTTCGCTGGTAATTTTGAGAAATCAACGATTATGCAATGTCCGAACTATCGCACGTGATATCTTAGCCGGGGCGGGTTTTTGAGACTGTAAATTATTAGCAAATATAGTTGAAAAACCCGCCCCTACATAGATTGTGGATAATTGACCGAACATAATATTAGTCAACTGTCAACTGTCAAGTGTCAACTGTCAACTGTCAACTATTTAATGATTTTGGGCGATCGCGCTACCTTTTGCCAAAGGGATTACCACAAAAAGCTGATTCGGTTTCCCACACATCATATCGCAACTGCCAAAATGTTCTTCAGCCTTCAGCCTTCAGCCTTCAGCCTTCAGCCTTCAGCCTTCAGCCTTTTACCCTCTTCCCTCTTCCCTCTTCCCTCTTCCCTCTTCCTTCTTCCTTCTTCCTTCTTCCTTCAGCCTTTTACCCTCTTCCCTCTTC
>JAAUPF010000312.1 GCA_012034575.1 Richelia sp. CSU_2_1
GAAGAAGGAAAAGGAAGAAGGAAGAAGGAAAAGGAAGAAGGAAAAGGAAGTGTGAGGTATTAGGTGGTAGGTGGTAGGTAGTATGTGGTAGATGTGAGGTATGAGAAAAAACCTAAAATCCAAAACCTCAAACCTAAAATCCAAAACCTAAAATCCAAAACCCAAAACCTAAAATCCAAAACCTCAAACCTCAAACCTCAAACCTCAAACCTCAAACCTCAAACCTCAAACCTAAAACCTAAAACCTAAATGCGGTGGCGATCGAAACTTGTTTCTGTTTTTAATTTTTAACTTTGATGGTTGAAATTCTGATTTGGAGCTTGATGGTGGGCAGTCTTGGTTTGGAGGCTGCGCTGGCGGGTGCTTTGGTAAGTCGCGAACAATGGGCTGCGGGGCAAAAATGCGAGGAAGAGGAGGAAGTTTTGACGCGGTACGAATCTCAAGAGGATAATGTTGCTGGGGGAAATAGTGTGCCATCAAAGGGCAATTCCCAAGCTGATAGTAACGATCCTAATTTGACAGTTTGGGAGTATAAGATTGTGCGGGCCAGCAGCGATTTGTTTCGCAATCCGGCGATTTTTCACAGGTTGTGTCGGGAGGAGGCAGAGGTTGGGTGGATTTTGCTGGAAAAGCTAGATGACAGGCGGGTGAGGTTCAAACGCCCCGCAGCGCTGCGGGACGCCAAGAGGTCGGAACTGCCGCCGTTTGACCCTTACCGGACTCATTACGGTCCGGTGTCGAATGCGATGACTTGGGTGGTGGCGATCGCATTTGTGTGCGCGATCGTCTTGCCTGCAATTTTAGGTTATGCTTTGGTGTCGGCTACTTTGACTAGAAGCCGTTCTAGTTGGCCTCGGGCACCGATTCAATCTTTACCGAATCCTGGCAGGCCGGAAAGTCAGAATTAATAGTTGATAGTTGATAGTTGATAATTTCAATTTGGTAATTAGTGTTGTTATTGGTAGTTGATGTTGGCTAAAACTAATGCTTTCCTTTTTTCTTCCTCATTATCTCTTATATCATGTGCGGTCGATTAACCGCGATCGGTCAGGTTCGTAGTAAGGACTGAGTGTCCTTCTTTCTGAGGACCCAAGTCCTCACCAGGTTCGTAGTAAGGACTGAGTGTCCTTATTTTTGAGAACCCAATTCCTCACTACAAACCCTTGGAGATGATATTACTGCTTGCTTCTTTTTTTAAGTTCCAGAGCCGAATTATGATAAAGGATCGGACCTCAATCTCAAGTTATAATCCGTACCGCCTTGAAATTGAGAAACTCGGACAAAATAAGTACCGACAGGCAAAGCCCCAGCACTAACAATTTCTTCAGCAGCCGTGCCTAAATTGTTCGAGGAGGCAATAAGGTCATCCAATCCAGCGGCACCGTTGCTGTTAAGATCCTGAAGCAATTCTAGATCGGCATCGGCACTCAAACCGTCTAAACTTAAACTCACAAAACTCGGAGTATTGAGGATAAAACTGTAAATGTCGGTGGGATTTACAGCGTCTACAAAAGCGTTTTCTTCGGCAGTTCCTGTCAGAATTCCAAGGTTGGTAGCTGCGTTAAAATCGTCTTCGGGACCGGGGAGAACGCTCAGCAGCCCTTCCGATTGACCGAACTGAATGTAATGCTCGATCGCGCTTTTAATAGTACCGTTTCTGACAAAGGCTGCTATCAGCGGATATCTTTCTAGATAAAAGTTGGGATCGAAAAGAATGCTAGCCCGGCGATTTTCTAATTGACCGAATTTTAAATAGTGTTCAAAGGGTGTAAATTGATTGGTTTGGACTGCTGTTTGAACGTCGGTATTGTTGGCGAGATAGAAGCTGACATCGAAGAAAGGATTGGGATTGCGGTTTTCAAATTGGCCGAAAGCAATGAAATGATCGGCACCAGAAAATCCATTTTGTTGAGCCGATATTAATACGTCTGTATTCGTATCTAAATAATAGTTAGCATCGAACAGGGCGTTGGGGTTGCGATTTTCAAATTTGCCAATTTTGCGGTAGTGATCGAAGGGACTCGATACTGTACCCCTGGCAACTGCTACGGCAACATCGGGGTTGTTTTCGAGATAATATGTTCTGTCAAACAGCGTTCGGAGAGTTAGCATTATTAAAAAATCTTTCTGGACTGAGCGTTCGAGTGCACAATTGAGTTCGACACGACTTACGCAGAAATAATGCAAAATACATCCCGCTAGTGCAACGCTTGCGCTTGCAATAACAGCAGATGCCTTGTTGGGGCGTAAGTCCTGTTCGATCGACAATACTGTTTATATCAAACTTTGGTGAGGGTGTCGGAATTATGGCTAAATCTGCATTAATGGCAATGCTGCGCCGCGCTGCAGGTATTGCTCAAAAATCAATGGCAACGGGTATTCCTGCTGGCGAATTGCTGGGAATGCTCGAGAATAGCGCGCCTCATTCCCGCATATCCAGGCGCGCGATGCTGTACGGGGGTTTGGCGGCTGCGGGGGCTGCGACTGCGACGCTGGCGGGCAATGGAGGTGCTGTCGCGCAACAGAGAGGCCGATCGCCCATTTTGGTTGTGGGTGCGGGAATTGCGGGTTTGACGGCTGCTTATCGATTGCGTCAGGCGGGCGTGCGTGCCGATATCATCGAAGCAACTAATCGCGTGGGGGGGCGGATTCGCACTGCTCCGAAGGTGGCTGGAACGCAAATTTTTGCGGAATTGGGGGGAGAATTTATCGATACCGGCCACACTAATTTAATTCGGTTGGCTTCAGAATTGGGATTGCGCGCGATCGACTTAGTTGAAGTGCAGCGAGGGTTAGTGCCGGAGACTTATTTCTTTGCAGGGCGGCGCTTATCTCTGGAAGAAATCATCGCAGATTTTGCGCCGCTAGCTGAGAGAATTACTGCCGATATCCAGGCAATCGGTGATGAACTCAGCTATCTAGATTTTACGGAAGCTGCGGAAAGATTGGACAATACTTCGATCGCTGATTATCTAGTTCAAGCCGAAACAAGCCCGCTTCTCCAACAATTGCTCGAAGTAGCTTATACAGCAGTATACGGTCGGGAAGCCGAAGAACAGTCGGCTTTAAATTTACTGTTTTTAATCGGTACGGAAGCTGAAAGTTTTAGCCTGTACGGCGACAGCGACGAACGCTATCAAATCGACGGCGGCAACAATCAAATTATCAACGGTTTGGCGAGACAATTATCGGGTTCGATCGAAGCTGGTACGGTGTTAGAAGCGATTGCTCTGTTGCCGGACGGTCGCTATCGGGTTAGTTTGCGCTCGGGACCAAGCGCCTTCGATCGCACTTACGAACGAGTGTTATTAACTTTGCCTTTCAGCACTTTAAGAGACGTTCAAATTAACGTGCCTTTGCCGCAACCAAAACTGCGAGCAATCCAACAGTTGGGTTACGGTACTAATTCTAAGTTAATTACCGCCTACCGCAGCCGAATTTGGCGGGATCTTTATCGATCGACTGCTGAAGTATTTACCGATTTACCATTCAAAGTAGTTGGGAAGCTACGCCTTTTGCTCCAACTGCTAACGGTTTAGTAACTAATTTTGCTGGAGGCACTCAAGGTTTATCGATCGGTGCCGGACTTCCTGAAGAGCAAGCACAAAAATTCTTAAGAGAATTTGAAAGAGTTTTTCCCGGTGTCAGCAATCTAAGAACTGGCAGATCTCTGCGCGCTTTTTGGCCGGGAGAACGTTTTTTCAAAGGTTCTTATTCCTGTTATTTAGTCGGGCAGTGGACGCAAATGTATGGAGTAGAAGGCGAACGAGTTGGCAATTTGTATTTTGCCGGAGAACACACTTCGCTGGAAAATCAAGGTTACATGGAAGGAGGTTGCGAAACCGGACAAAGGGCTGCTGTGGAAATTTTGGAAGATTTAGGTTTTGGTGCTGCTGCTGCTAATATTAATGCTCGTTCTGCAAGCAATTTACGCCGCCCGAGTCGCAAAATTCCCGGTGCGGGCAATGCTTCAAGGCGCAGGCAAAGAGTTAGATAGTTGATAGTTGACAGTTGACAGTTGACAGTTGACAGTTGATAGTTGGCAGTTGATAGTTGATAGTTGATAGTTGATAGTTGATAGTTGACAGTTGATAGTTGATAGTTGTAAAGTGCGAGCGTCCACGCTCGCAAGCTTCTTTCATTGTAGTGCGATCGACAATGCCTCGCGATCGATATCAGTACGATATCCGTGCGATCGAAAACAGAAGGCAGCAATCATTTTTTATCTAAGTTTGTAGCAAACTCCTTTATCGAATTGCACCAGTTCAAAAGCACTATCAAGATTAACAGTAGTTTCCCCGCCACCCAAAAATAAATAGCCGTCGGGCCGCAACACCCGCCGCACTTTGGCAAAAATAGATTTCTTGGTTTGAATGTCGAAATATATCAAAACATTTCGCATAAAAATAATATCCATTTGAGACATGAAATCAAAGCTTTCAGTCAAGTTGATTTGACGAAACTCGATCGACTGGCGAATTTCTTTTTTAATCTGCCATTTGTGACCGCAATGTTGGAAATATTTGTGTAAAAATGCAGTTGGCAAGCCGCGATTTACCTCCTGTTGCGCGTAAATTCCCGAAGTTGCCCGATCGAGCATTGCTGTAGAAATATCGCTCGCGATTAACTGTACTTTCCAGTTAGCAAGTTGGGGAAAATATTCGCGCAACAGCATCATAATACTGTAGGGTTCTTGACCGCTTGAACAAGCAGCACACCAAATTTTTAAAGTTCGATCGCCCTGCCGTTTTTTTAACAATTCCGGTATTATAAATGTTTTTAATATCTCGAAAGGCTGCACATCTCGAAAGAAAAAAGTCTCGTTAGTCATCATTGCTTCTACAATCGGTTTGTGCAGCGGGCTGAATGGCTTTTGCTTTAACTGCGCGACTAATCCGCTGACAGAATTTGCTCCTGTTTCCTTAGCTAATACATTCAAACGCGATTCTACGAGATAACTTTTGTCTTCTGAGAGGAATACGCCTGTGCGATCGTATACGAGCTTGCGGATGTAATCAAATTCTGCAACACTTATGGGCATAATTATTGGTAATTGGTAATGGGGGATTGGTAATGGGGAATTGAGAAACTTTGAGTGTTTTGAGATTTTGCGTTGGTTTCGGAGTTTCGATCCCCCTAAATCCCCCCTTAAGAAGGGGGGACTTTGAGTGTTTTGAGATTTGG